>DCUY01000017.1 GCA_002327905.1 Caldifarciminota bacterium UBA2202
GCTTTGAGATGGTATGGAGCATGGATAATGACACATTTTCAGGAAGCCATGTTTTATTGTATGATTTTACAGGGAACGGCAGAGATGAAATAATCTGGACAGGCCAGTCAGACCCCCAGCTTCCATTGACTTATGAAATGGNNAGTGGGATACATTGTATGATGAAAATAAACCGACACTTGACTCAGCAGTGGCTTATGAAGGAAGCATAGTGGGAGACGGGATAGATGAGGACGATATAGTAGGATTATACTTTAATAGAAGCATGGACACATGCACAGTGAATCAAGGTAATATAGACAGTGTATTGAGACTTAGTAATGGTCATACATGGGTTGACGGAATGGACAGCTTGGGAGCAGTGTGGTGGAACAGCTTAAGGACAAGAATGTTCATCAAGTTCAAGACGAACATAGATAAACCTACAATAGCAGTAGGAGATACAATAAGACCTGACAGTATAACAATAAACGGCAGCGAGCCGTACATATACCCCTGCTATAATGAGGTGATACTCAAAGGCGACTTCGGACCGGAAGGAACAGAAGAGANNCACAAAACAGACATCAGACACTTAAAGAATGGAATATACTTTATAAAACTGAAAACAGAGAATCAATCAATCACACAGAAACAGATAATGTTGAAATGAATATAATGAATCAACTAAATAATCAAATGTCAAATAATTTAACAATTCTTGTGAATATTTCATCTGAAGATGAAATATACATATCTTTATTTGACAGATTGTGAGAGGGGAAAATCTCCCTGTCACTTGAATCGGGCAGATAATTCCGAGCATAAGAAATAGAAGAGAATTCCGCCTCCTTGATAAATATCCCGTCATATCTGCCTTTGAATATGTCATAAAACAGAGTGTGATTTTCAAAAGCCGTAGTATAGCGCATCTTCTCTATTTTTCTCTCGTCACTTTCAATTAACTGAGACAATTCATGAGTGAGAGCAACTTTTGATTCTATTTCCATTCTGTACATCCCTGAGGGCCATTTAAAATTCACTTCAATTAAATCTTTGTCTGTTTCTCGAATCCTTATTATTCCTGTCCTTTTGGGAAGCGGAATCCTTCCAATATTTATTTGGCTCTCCTTTAGGATTATCATTTCGTCTTTTGAAATATACTCAGCATAAATCTGCCTAATATACGATTCACTCATTCCTGAAGCGTCAGGCATGTTTTTTAAAAGAAAGCGCCTCTCTATCTCAAGTTTTTCCATAAATTCAATTATACACCGATTTTGTCAAAATCAATAAAAAATTAAAGAAAAGTATTTAATAATTTTCAAAAATCCGTATAATATATTGCTATGAGATACTATATTTATGCCAATACCATAACTGATTCGCTCGGAAAATCAAACAAATCCGTTTTCAAGGATATTTCAAAGGCGATAGACAAAGACATTCTTTATTCACAGCAGAGATTCATAGGAAAAGGATTTGCAAAGATACTCTCTTTTGAGGAGCAGGAGCTCGACTCTGCAAAGAAGGCATTGAACAATCTTGAAAATCTTAAAATCAAATCTGTCCTCATTGATAAATTCGAAACATCAAAGAGAGCAGAATCCATTTTTAAGACAGCAGTAATAGAGGAGTATGAAGACAGGTTCAGATTCATTAATGTCAGGGGAAATGACCTTTATATAGATAAGGTGAATGAGATTCTTGTTATAGGCGGAATAGACATGACCAATTCAACCGCAGACTCTTTGAAAAAGCTTTGTCTGTCGCAAAATTTCGATATTTACATTTATGCGGGAAAAGAGAAGAGGCTTATTGCGCTGGATTTGCGCGCTGTCAATTATTCAAAGATAAAGGAAGCATCAAAATACTCCAAAATGGAGAATCTGAATAAAGTGATAGCGGAACTAAAAAAGAAGAGCATGAAGTATCAGGAAGATTTTCTTTACTCTGCATCTTTCACTCCCGACATCTCTCCCTCTCTCCTTATATACTCTTCAATTGCGTCATTCATGTTTGAAAACGGCATGTATGAATCAAAATATGCTGAGGAGTTTTTAAATCCCGATTTCATAGAGAGCGAGAAAAATCTGTACTATGATTTTAAATACGACATCTACCGTCCGGGAGAGATATCCCTTAAAACAAAACCCGTCAAAAAGATGAATCTCTTCAACACCGCGGTAATACCGCTGATTCCTGCATTGTTTGTGGCATTATTTGTATTCCGCACACAGGCGAATGTGCTTTTGATGATACTCTGTTTCTCTCTCTTCGCATATTACGGATTTCATTTTTTCAGAATATTGAAGATGAAGCTCTTCTTTGAATCAGTACCATTCTCAAAGATAAAATCAATGAGCGTGGGGCTTAATGAGGTATCAGGCACAGTTTTAGACAAAAATGCAATACCCTCTCCAATATCTGGAATCAAGGCGGTTTATTTCAAGTATCAAAAGTTCAGAAAAGAGAAAGTCAAGGAGAATACTGAGGAATGGAAGCTTGTTGAAATCGGAGAGTATGTGCCTTCATCATTCTTTATTGAGAGCGAAGGTGACACTCTCGAAATTAAAACGGATAATTCATCAATAAATCTTCACTCTTCAACAACATATCATACGACATATTATACTTTTTTCTGTATGGAAGATTCGGACAAAATAAAATATGTGGAGGAGGTTCTTCCTGTGTCCTCTGAAATATTCGTTATAGGAAGCGCAGTCTATTCGGACAGGAATAAAGAGATGGAGAGCTTTATAAAGAACAAAAAAGCTAACAGAGAGTTTATGAATAAATTCGACGAAGACAAAAATAAAGTCATTGATGCGGATGAGTGGGATAAAGCAAAGAGTCAGATAGAGATTGAATTCGACGAAAAAGAGAACAAAAAGAGAGACCATGAGCATCTTTCCATTCAATACACAAAGGATGACAATATACTCTTCATATCCGACATGAGCGAAATGTCTGTTCTGAAGAGATTCAATCTCTTTATCATATTTTCAGGAATAATCGGAATAATAAGCTTTATTTTCGGAATCATTCTCATATGGAGGTAAAATGATAGTCTTCTTCATAGGACTTATATTCATTACAGTAATATTCGGATTTTTCTTCATATTCTACAACACTCTCATTTTCCTCAAAAACAGGGTGTTTCAAGCCTTGTCAAACATCAATGTGCTTCTAAAACAGAGAAACGACGAAATCCCCAATCTTGTTGAAATCGTGAAGCACTATGCCAAATTTGAAAAGGAGCTTCTTGAGAATGTAACTAAAATAAGAAGCGGTTACAGTGAAAATTTGGATGTGGAGGGAAAGGCGACCTACTCAAGCAGTGTGTCAAATCAGCTTAAAAGCATTTTTGCGCTTGCAGAAAAATATCCTGACCTGAAGGCTGACAAACAATTTCTGCGCCTGCAGGAGAGAATAACCTCATTGGAGAATCAGATTGCCGACAGAAGGGAATCGTACAACTGGTGCGTAACAAATTTCAATACAAGATGCGAGCAGTTTCCTTTTGTCATTATAGCAGGTATGTTCAATATGAACAGATATCCGCTTTTTCAGAATAAAAAGTAGAAGGAAAAATGCTTAAAAAAAATCTCCCGCTCTTTTTCTCCCTGATATTCATACTTATTTTCTTTGCTCCTGTTTTTCTTAACAGAGTCATCATAGACGGAGATCTCGGAGACGAATACATGCCGAAACTCTTCTTGACAGGGGAGTCAATAAGAAACTTTTCATTTCCCGTGAGCGTAAACGGAATGGCTCTCGGCTTTCCGGTCTATAAGGACATTCAGTCATGCATTTATTATCCCTTAAACTGGATTTTCGCTCTGCCCTTGAATTTTCTGACTCTTGTGCAGACAGCAGTAATACTGAATGTTCTGCTTTTCATGTTTGGAATATATCTTCTTTTCACCAACGTCTTCGGTTTGAAAAAACACATAATGATTTTTCTTCCTCTTTTAATATTCAACGGATTTATTGTTTCTCATATTCCCCACTATACAATGCTCTGCTCAATAGCTGTTGCTCCGTATTTTCTTCTCTATTTTATTCAGTTCCTAAGAGAGAAAAAGAGAAAATTATTTATTCTGTCAACTGCGTTTTTGGTTCTTGAAATCTCAGCAGGCCATCCGCAGATATTATTTCTCCTGTTGGTCTTATCCGCAATGATCTTCATAAAAGAGAAAAAAAGCTGGAGAGATGCGCCTCATGCATTTATGATAATATTTTTCGGCATATTCATCGGGCTTTTTATTCTCGCGCCCACATTAAGCATCAGCAAATACTCGTTCAGGTCTGATTCAAGCCTCGCATATAATCTTCTTCCTCTTAAATATCTCATTCTCCTTATATTCCCCAATCTTTTTGGAGGATCAAACGCATTTTCAAAGATCCCCTATGAAGGAGTTCTCAATATAAATGAAGTGCAGTTTTACGCCTCTCTCTTTCTCCTCTTTATTTTTTCCTATATCATAGAGAGAGTCTTTTTTAAAAAAGATTACAAGTATGCTTATAAACTTATTATTCCTGCAATTATTTTTCTTTTGGGCTATTTCACTGAATTCAATGCCCACATTTTCCTCACTCCTGTGCGCGCAGTAGGATTCTCCATTCTGGTCTTCATTGTTATATTCCTCAAGGATGCTATTGAAGAGTATAACAGGCGCACACTTCTTGTCTTCGCTTTTGTCTTTGTTTTCTTCACAGTTATGACAGCCGCAAAGGGTTTCGGATTAGAAAAATATTGGCTCTCCATAGTATTTTTTGCAATATACTTCGCATTTTTAATTTTGTTTTTAAAGAATAAAAACGAAAAGATGCTTTATATACTCTCTCTTATAATTTTCTTTGACCTGATTTTGTCTCTCGGAGGAATAATCAGGTATGAAGGAAGAAACAAAGTCGAAAATATCAGATGCGATGAAATCAGGGGAAAGTATGTTATTACATATCTGCCTGATGATGTGATGTTTTACGCAGATTATCTGAAAAAATATCAAAAGACGGATAATCTTGAAGAATTGAAGAAGTTTTCGACTCTTGCCAATAGGGGAGTTTATTATGACGCATTCTCTTTCAATCTCTATCAAAATTTCACTTTCAAAAAATATATAGAATATTTCTCTGACAATTCCATAATGAACGGAGGATTCTCAAACATAAAATTCATTCTAAATCCTCTTATTTATAAATATGAATATGTGTTCATTCCGGATATGCCTGCATTTTTTAAAGTGAGCGGAACTCTTCTTATCCCATATTGTGATAAAGAGAAAGATTCATTCTACGCATATTATAAAGGGAATATAGAGAATATTGAAGATTACCCTGCTCCAGATGAAGAATACCTGATAAATGAGGATTCTTTGAAGAGAGGCATTTTGACTCTTGACGGTCAGGAGATTCTTAAAGGAGACGGAAGAATAATAATGCTTAAAGATATAAAGACCGGAGATGTTGTGCATTTCCCTTATATGTTTGAAAAGATGAATTTTCAGCTTATTGAAAAGAATCCTTTCTGCCTGTTTAAGAGGAATGCGGCTGATGATTCTGACAGCATGAATTTCCGCACAAGTCCCGTGGACGGTTCATTCATAAAGGGAAAGAAATCAGGTTATCTTCCAATGGACCTTTTAGGCGGACTCTTTCTTTCAATAATAGCTTTAATAACAATGTTCACTTATGCTAAAAAGGAGTTTCAATGAATGCAAGATTGATACTGCTGATACTATTTTCATATATCTCAGCATTCTCCATCACAAACAGGGCAGATTATGATTTAAAAGTCAGGCTTGATGACAAAGCAAAGACAATCTCCGGATATGCCGATATTGTGTATAAAAACAACTCTCCTGATACATTGAAACAGATAAATTTTCATCTATATGCAAATCTTTTCAAAAATGATTCTGATTACATGAAGAAAAAAAACAGACCTGACGAAGCAAAAGAGGGTTATACAGTCATAGATTCCATGTTTGAAGATTCAATAAAAAATGATGAGATAAAAATAAACGGCTCAATGGCGTATTTGACTCTGAAAGAACCAATCTCTCCTTATCAAGAGAAAAAATTAAGAGTCTATTTTACAAATAAAATTCCTTATCCGTATTTAAGAGAGGGGTTTTACAAAGGAAAATACGACATATCCCAGTGGTATCCGAAAGTAGCTGTATATAAGGATAAAAAATGGTCAGATTTTCAGACAGACGATAAAGGAGAATTCTATAATGAATTCGGGGATTATTCTTTGACAATAACTTTGCCTGAAAATTATTTCGTATTCGGCACAGGTGTTATGGATGACGATTCTTTTGAATTAGACAGGATTAAAAATATATCTGACAGAGACAGCAAACAGAAAAAAGATAAATTCAAGCCGTCGGATAAAATGAAGAGTCTAAGATTCACTGCGCAGAATGTAAATGACTATGCATTCTCAATTGTAAATGATTTTAAGTACCTGAAAGAGGAAAGAGGAGGATTGACAGTTGAGATAATATGCTCCAGAGGCAATGAAGAAAGATTCAAAGCTCAGATTGATAATGTTTTTAACATAATAAATTATTTCTCCGAAAAATACTATCCGTATCCTTACCCCAAAATAACCATAATCGAAGGGCTTTTAAAAGCTGGCGGAGGAATGGAATACCCAATGTTTATAGTGCTCGGTGACATTTTGGCAGGAGAGAAAATACCCGACGGAATAATAAAGACGCAATTCATTGAAGATGTGATTGCACACGAAATAGCGCATCAATGGTTCTATCTTATTTCAGGCTCCGATGAATTCAATGAGCCCTTCATGGATGAAGGGTTTGCAACATTCTCCGAAATCTCGTACATGGAGGATAAGCACGGAAGCGATAATTATGTCTCTATATTCAAAAAAGAGTTTTTCAATCTTTTTGACTCTCACTATATCGCCTATTTGAATCTTCAGACAAACAAGAAAGGTATGGCAATGGCGTCAAAATCAACTGATGCCGAGAATCAGATGGAATACATTAATTTTTATTCAAAAGGATATTTGGTTATCAGGTGCGTAAAAGATATGCTGTCGGACTCGGTTTTTGACAAAGCCATGAAAGAGTATTTCCAAAAATTCGCCTTCTCTCATCCGTCAGTAAATGATTTCGAGAATCACATCAATATGTTTACGCAGGATGCCTATTCGGATGAAATCAAAAAACTTCTCTATGAAAATACATTTTCCGATTACTCAGTGCAGTTCAAGAAGCTGAATAAGAGAGGCGGAGTTATTGTAATAAAGAACAAATCCATGACAGACCTGCCAGTGAAAGTAAATGTGAGATACTCTGACAATACTGAAGAAAATTTCACAAAGAAAGTCGATTTTGATTCAATATACATTGACAGAACAGACATAAAGAATATTACTGTTGACAAAGAAATGAAGTACATGGATGTTTATTATCATGACAATTCATTGCACCCCGGTCTTAAAATGCATTTTCTTCCGCAGAAACCTGACTATTTCAAAAATAATTTGTATGTACTGCCTGCAATTGACTATACGCTTTATGACAAAATGTCATACGGAGTGGCAGTCTATTTCTGCGATGTTTTGAAAATCGAAGGTCCTTTCTCTTTAGGAAAGAGCAATTACGGCGCTGACATGAAGATTGCGTATAACAAAATAATGAATTATCCAATTGTAAAATTGAATATTTACTCCGAACAAGGAGATGCAGTAAGAACCGGAACACAGCTGAATTTCACAGCTTCAAAAACCTACATAAGAATAGTTCCTTCAATTTATGCGTATCAGTATGAGGAGGCAGACAATTACAAAATTACTATATCATACATGTCCAGAACTTCTCTCGACTCAAGTGCGTATTATTCAAGCAGACTGACAGAGGGAAATGTGAGGGGGCTTGAAGTCAAGATCAATGGAATGACAAAAGCATCTGTCTTTAACTTAAAATATAATTTATTTTCGTTCCTTTATGATCCTCTTTTTTATTCAGACATACAATCTGCAAAACTGGATTTTACCCTCAGAGCAGTTTATCCGGCAAAGTTTGTCGACCTTGGCGTCACTCTTCGCTCCGGATTCATATACAGAGGGAGAAACATAGAGACATCATTTTATCTGTATAGAGACAAGTTCGCATTATTTGATTCATACAGAAAAAGCATATCATCCTATGATATTGATATGCTGTATCAGAACAGCGGATTCGGATTTGTGTCAGCAGACACTGTAAGCTACAAAGCCATAAATAAAGTGCGCCTCAGCGCAGGCAAAACATTGTCAGGTTATGCTGATTTTATTCTTGCGGGAAACATAAAAGACGGAAGGAAGCTTGTGCAGGCAGGACTGACTCTGAACTTTGAAGATGCTGTGATATTCGAAATGCCTTTTTACAATACTGAATACGGTTTTATGCTCAAAGACAGGTTCACTGTATTGATGAGCATAAACTTGTTGAAAGTTATGTAAAAAAATAATAGTTTAAATATGTTGTAGGGCCCGACCTGTTTGTCAGCCCGCCTGAATTTAATCAAAAAACAAATGTTATTATGTTAATTGAATGTATTTAATTTTACTCTTGCATTTTAACCATAAACTATCAACTATAAACTATTATCTGTTTTTCTGCTCACGGCTCATGGCGTCTTTGTCTGGC
>DCUY01000049.1:0-125 GCA_002327905.1 Caldifarciminota bacterium UBA2202
GTCTCCCCGCCTCTGAACTATTAACCATTAACTATCAACTATTAACTCTTTGATTTTGTTCCGCTCATGGCACACGGCTCACGGCGTCTTTGTCTGGCGTGGCATGAAGCCCGGCGCTCATTCGC
>DCUY01000049.1:154-46140 GCA_002327905.1 Caldifarciminota bacterium UBA2202
GATGACGTCCTCATTCGCTTTGGGCGCTCGGCATACGGCATACGGCACAAGGCACACGGCTCAAGGCTTCTTTGTCTCGTGGCTCACGGCGTCGCAATTATTCTATTTACAAAAGTATAAGTTGGTGTATAATTTTGCTAAACGGGAAAAGGAGAGGTTATGAAAAAATGTGTGTTTTTGATTTTATTTCTCACAGCAGTTATTGCCGCCAATGTTCAGGTATATGCTCAGACAAAAGATTTGCAGGTCACCACATACAAACCGTCAGGGTTTCTGTATGACAATGTAAAAGAGATTACGATTATTTTTAATGAGGATATTGTCGAGAAAAACAAAGGAGATGATTTAAATCCGCCTGTGAAAATATTTCCTGAGATAGAGGGCAGATGGGTGTGGAAGAGCAGTAGGCAAATTACATTTTATCCTGACGACAAACTTGATCAGAACAGAAAATATAATGTAAAAGTAAAGAAGGGGCTGAAATCAATTGATAATAAATACGAGCTGAAAAAGGATTTTGCTTTTGTGTTTGTAAATAATTCAAACAGAGTCGTTTCAGTGATGTTCTTTTCAAACAATAGTTATTCCAATTCGAGCAGAATGTATCCGTCTGACACTATCTCTTTAACTTTCGTTCATTCTCCTCTCTCTGCGGATGTTGATCGGAAAATATTGGTGTATGATAAATCGACAAATAAAGAGGTTCCGATAAAGATAAAATTTCAAAAAGATACTAAAACAGTCAATATTATTTTCAAGAAACCTCTGAAATGGGGAAAAGATTATCGTCTGGAAGTGGATTACACGCTGAGGTCGGATGTCGGCGACATGGGCCTTGCATCAGATTATAATCTTGATTTCAGAACAAGAAAAGAGATGCTCCTTTTAAGCCATTCATATAAAGAATTAGACCCTGATGACGGAGTCTCCCTTGTATTTTCCGAATACATTGATTATGACGACCTTCTTGGGAAAATAAGAGTAATATCAGGCAGAGACACTCTTAAAAGCGAAGAATTATACATCTGGCATGATTATGATGAAGAGGTGAAATCCGGAGAGCCGTACAAATTATCATTCTACAAAGAGGGTGAAAAGGAATACAAAATAATACTTCCGAAAGGATACGGAAAAGTCAAAAATCAGGAATATCAGTTTAAGATCAAAACTCTGCCGAATACACCGGATTTACGGTTAAACGGAGAGACATTTCTTCTTGAATCCTACAAGAGCGGTATTATACCTGTAAAGGCTGTGAATGTTGATTCATTGGCAGTGGTTATATACAGAATTAATGAGAATGATTCTCAGAAAATCATTTCAAAAAACATCCCTGTATCTACAAAGAAGAATAAGCATCAGACAATTCCTTTGTATTTTAAGGAGCTTATCTCAGGAAAGAGCGGATACTATTCAGTCTCACTGACAAACAAAAAGTCAAATCTTCTTGTGGGAAGATACCATGTCAATTTCACGAGATATGCTTTAATGGCTAAAATTGCATACAATAAAATAATTGTCCTCGCGTATGACCTTGAGACAGGGAAGCCGGTCAAGGACGGAGAGGTCTTCATACCGAAGAAGAATCTTAAAGGAAGAACAGACAAGAACGGAACAGTGGAGTTCAATTCCGATTTTGAAAAAATGGAGATGGACGGGTATGCAAATTTGATGATATTCTTCAGAAATGGAGAAGAATCATCAGTGCTGAAAATTGATGATAATGCAGAGGGCCCTGACGGCAACAGGAGTATATATACATCTTACGGATACCGCAGAGTATATGACAACAACTGGTCCTTGAAATATTACAGAGAGGGAAGAATCGGATTTTATCTCTATACTGACAGAGGATTGTATAAACCCGGAGAAGTCGCATATATCAAAGGAATTGTGAGAGAGATAAATGGTAGCGACTGGGTTTATGCCAAAGATAAGAATGTGGAGGTTTCGATAACAGATTCAAGAAACAAAGAGATAATGAAATTAAAAGCGAAACTTAATGAATACGGCACATTTGCATTTGCCTGCACTCTCAACACGGCTTCTCCGACAGGTTCCTATTCTGTTCATTGCACCGCAGGCGGAAGAGATGCGTATGAAAATTTCAGAGTTGAGGAATTCAAACCCCTTGAATTTGATGTCAAAATGGCTTCAAATAATGACAACATTTATTACGGGGATAATCCTATGGTGAGTGTTTCAGGAAGGTATCTTTTCGGCTCCCCTATGAACGGGGATTCAATAAGATGGAAAATATCAAGCAGTCAGTACAGATTCTCTCCGAAGGGTTTCTCCGGATGGTCATTTTCAACAGGATATTCTTACGAAGATTATTATTATGACGATTACTATTACGGATACAGAAATTTGCTCTTCGAAGGAGAGAGTGCGCTTGACTCGGCAGGAATGTTCATGATTAAAAAGAAGATAATGCTTGAAAACAATTCAAATCCTATGATGATAACATATTTTGCAACAGTGAAATCCGCATCAGGACAAGAGATTACCCGCTCGACAAATATGATTTATCATCCGACTGACACATATATAGGGCTGAAGATGGACAGGTATGTTTATGATTCAAAGAATAATCCGGTCATTAAAATAATCGCTGTAAATCCCAATGGTGATTACCTGAAAGGAAAATCATGCGATTTATTAGTGCTCTGCGAGAGATATATTTCAGTTCAGAAGACAGGCACATACGGCAGAACATACTGGGAGAACAGCTATGTGCAGGATACGATAGTGAACAAAAGAATTGATGTTAAAAACGGGTTCACTGATTTTGAAATAAAAGAGGAGCTGAAGACAGGGTATTACTCTGTGACAGCGCATTACTCTGAAGAAAAAAACTCGTATAATGTTAATGAGAATTTCTATTTTTGCGGAGACAAAGAGGGATGGTGGCAGATGAGAGATGACAATTATATAGAGGTAATTCCTGACAAGAAGAGCGGCGAATATGAAATAGGAGACAAGGCGAAGATATTTGTAAAGACTCCTTACAAGGATTTGAACGGCTATGTCACAATAGAGAGAGAGGGAATATACAAAAAATTCCCTGTTAAAATTAAATCCAATGCTCATATTATCGAAGTGCCCATAACGGAAGAGATGCTTCCCAATGCGTATTTTTCAATATTTGTTTACAAAGGGAGGTCATCAAATGAAATCAAAGAGGACACTGTTGATTTAGGGAAGCCGTATTTCGGCGTGGGATTCTGCAATTTAAAAGTGTCGAGCGAGAAGAGGCGGCAGAGTGTCGAAATAAAAATAGATAAAGAGTCATACAAACCTCAAGAGACAGTGAAAGGCAGTGTGCAGGTATTAAACAGCAGTAAAAAGGGAACAGGGGCTGAGGTCTCCATTGCTGTTGTTGACCTCGGCATTTTGAATCTTATAGGTTTTGAAACTCCGAATCCGTTTAAGGAATTTTATAAAAACAGAAATCACGATGTATCAATGGCTACAAATGCGGGAGATATTGTCGGAGAGAGGAATTACGGAGAGAAGGGGGAGAATAGGGGAGGAGACGGAGGCATGGACAAATTCAGGGCGGAGTTTCTGCCCATAATATATTTTAAGGCGCAGGTTGCAACCGATGCGTCTGGAAAAGCGGACTTTGAATTCAAGCTTCCGGACAATCTTACCACATTCAGAATAATGGCAGTCTCATGCAATGAAACCGATTTTGGAAACGGAGAGAAGGATTTTATTGTGAAGAAGGATTTTATGCTGAATCAGTCTCTTCCGAATTTTGTAAGGGACGGAGACACTTTCATAGGAGGCGCTGTCGCTGTGAATATGACAGAAAAAGACGGAGATTATCGAGTGGAGTGCACTGCAGAAGGAGCTGAAATAATTGAGCAGTATAATGATTCGGGAATGCTGAAATCCGGAGAAAAAAAAGAGATTCTGTGTAAGTTCCTCGTTGACACTGACAAAGATACGGTTGTGCTGAAATTCAAAGGGGCTTTAAACAGCGAGAATGACAATCTCATGATAAAACTCCCTGTGAGAAAAAATCCTCTGATTCACTTTGCGGGAATATATGAATCGACTGAGGAGAGAGAGAATATGCATCAAATAAATCTCTCTGAAATAAAAAAAGCGAATTTGAAAGTGACTTTTTCATCTACCGGAATGAATGACATTAAAGAGGCCACAAGGTATCTCTTTGACTATCCGTACGGATGCCTTGAGCAGAGAACATCCAAAGTATTTCCTCTGATAATCGGAGAGGATTTGATAAACACCTTTGATATTGGAGAGATAAAGGGAAAGACAATTAAAAATATTGTTAAAGAGTATTTGAATATGCTCTCTTCATACCAACAGCAGAGCGGAGGATTTTCAATATGGACTAAGCAGGGTGACCCGGTCAATCCGTATCTTACAAATTATGTAGTTTATATAATGAATTATGCAAAGAAGAACGGATATAAAATCGATGAAAATGTATATGCGAATGCATTGAATTATGTGAGGACAATAGCTGGGGGAACTGCAAAGTCGCCTTACTTTGAGTGGTATTCGCATCAGTCCACTGATGCCACAAAACTCTTTTCTACTTATCTCTTAAAGCTCGCAAAACAGAATTATGATTCTTACATTCAGCAGTATGCCGACAAGGTAGAGCAGATGTCGGGAGAGGGCCTCGGATGGTTGCTTCTGCTTATAAACGGGGATAAGAAATACGATAAAATCAGAGCAAGAGTCTTTGAAAGAATAAATGTTCTTGCAAAGTATGAAGGTATGTATGCATATTTTGAAATTGACGAGAAGTTATATGATGAAATCTACAGTTCGTCAGTAAAGACAACTTCACTGATAATGTATGCCCTTCTTGAAGAGAAGGGAAAAAAATTCAATGATGCGGAAAAATTCATCTTTTGGCTTTTAAAGAGGCGCTCAGCAGGAGGATACTGGTCAAATACTCAGGATAATGCATTCGCAATAATGGCTATGGATAAATATTTCAAGGTTTTTGAAAGCTCTGAGCCCAACTTCAAAGCATCAGTGTCTGTTGACAAGAAGAAAATCTTTGAAGAGGCATTCAAGGGGTATTCTTTACAGCAGTCGGAGAATGAGACAGTCCTTGAAGGGGCTTCCAAAAAAGAAGTGACTGTAAATAAAACAGGAGAGGGCAGACTCTATTACTCGCTGATAGTCTCATACGGCGCGCCATCAGAGATTGGAGCGATAAACAACGGCTTTGAAGTGACGAAGGCAATAACACCTTACCAGCATGATTCAAATGAATTCATAAGAGGCAGAATGTACAAAGTGACTTTGCATATAAAAACAGAGAGTGAAAGAATGTATGTGGCTGTTGACGACCCTGTGCCTGCAGGATTTGAAATTGTGAATACCGCATTTGCAACAAATGAGGGAATCACAGAAGACCAGCGCGAGTATTACGGATGGTGGTTCGGCAATTTCAATCACACTGAAAAATATTTTGACAGATATGTATTATTCGCAGATTGGCTCAACAAGGGCGAATATACAAAAACATATTATATTAAAGCGATATACCCGGGAAAATATTATATGCCTCCGACAAAAGCGGAGGAGATGTATACACCGGGAATATACGGCTCTTCAGAATCTAAATGGGTAGAAATAAAGTAAAAATTGTTGTACTGCCCTTAGTATTTCTCTTTGTTCTCTTTGCTCTCTTTTTTCTTATTCCTGTGAATAAGTGCAAAGCGAGAGGAGTAAACGAATGGTCAAGAAGAATCTATGACAGGAACAGTATTCTTCTAAGAGAGATTCCTTCATCCGAGTATTTTGTCTCCTCATGGACGCCCATTGACTCAATTCCCGAATATGTATTAAAGTGTTTTGTTCAGAAGGAGGACAAGAGGTTCTATTCTCATTTTGGAATAGATATTCTTTCAATGGCGCGCGCTTTAAGGCAGAATATCAAAAACAGAAGGATAATTTCAGGAGCTTCGACAATCACAATGCAGACAGCGAGAATCATTTACTCTCTGCAACAGCCGAAACTCATAAGGAAAATTCTTGAAATTCTCTATTCAATAAAATTAGAGATTCATCTGACAAAGAGAGAGATACTTGAAATCTATCTCAACAGAACTCATTTCGGAAATAATATTTATGGAATTGCATCCACTTCAGAGACATATTTTTCAAAATCAGCGGCATCTCTCTCTCTCAAAGAAGCATCCATGCTTGCCGTCACTCTTCAGGCTCCCTCCGTATATAATCCTATTGTCAACAGGAGGAGCAGTGAAATGGCGGATGCTCTGCTTAAAGAGATGGCTTCTGACAATATCATCAGCAGTGAAGAATACGGGAGAGCAGTCAAAGAAAAAGCGGAGGCGAATAAAGAGAAATTGAAATTTCGTCTTCCCCACCTGTGCGACAGAGTCATATTTGAGCTTAAAGACAAAAAATGGATAAAGGCATTTACATCTGCTGACTGCGCTCTGCAGGAAGAGCTTGAAGAGATAATAAAGACCTCGCTTGACCCTTTGGAGGATATGAATGTGACAAACGGTTCAATAATGATAACCGATTCGCGCACAGGAGATGTCTTAGTCATGATAGGATCAAAAGAATACTTTTCGGATAATATTGACGGACAGTACAATGCTTGCTATGGAATGCGCTCTCCGGGCTCGTCTTTAAAACCATTCACATATTCATTGGGGCTTTTGAACGGGTACAATGCTTCATCAATAATTATGGACGAACCGACATACTTTAAAGAGGTATGGGGGGATTTCAAACCTGAGAATTATGATTTTAAGTTCCACGGACCTGTTACTCTTCGGCAGGCATTGGGATGCTCCTACAATGTTCCCGCATGCAAAGTTCTTGATTCCATAGGAGTGGACAAACTATACGGAATTTTAAAAAAGATGAATTTTGATATGCACTCAAAGGGTCCGAATGACTATGGAGTGGCTTTGACTCTTGGGAGTATGTCAGTCTCTCTCTTTGAGCTTGTTTCGGGGTATAGCGTCTTTGCAAACAAGGGCTGTCAGACGAGTCCGCAGATTATTGATTCATATATGCTTGAAAACGGGAAGATAATAAGAATGAAAAAGGAAAAAGAGAAGAGGATTTTCCCCGAGTGGACAGCATTTCTTATGGGTGATATCCTCTCGGATAATAATGCGCGAATTCCGGCATTTGACATGGAAAATCCATTCAAATTCAAATTTTATGTAGGAGCAAAGACAGGAACCTCAAAAAATTATAAAGACAATTTTGCAGTCGGCTTCACTGACAGGTATATAATAGGAGTGTGGGTGGGAAACAATGACGAGTCGCCTATGGTCGGTGTCTCCGGAATGACAGGTGCAGGACCTCTATTCAGAAATGCTGTCATGACTCTTTCAAAATACTATAACATAGGAGATTATCCTTCAACTCCCGATTCAATCTTAAAAACGGAAGTGTGCTCCAAAAGCGGAAAATCCGTATCAAATAAATGCAGAGAAAAATACATTGACTGGATTCATATTTCCGAAATTTCCGAAAAATGCACAATCTGCGGAAATGAAACAAAAAAGATACAGAGGATAAAATATCCTGACAATGGAGATGTCTTCGTGATTGACAGGGATTTTGATTTAAAGAGGCAGATGTTTGAAGTGATTATCGATGGCGATAAAAAAGATATGACATTGATGATAGACGGCAATGTAGTGAAAGAGAGAGGAGAGGATAAGAAAATATTTTTCAATCTAAAAACTGGCAAACACACAATTGAGCTTTACTCCGATACTCTCCTTATCGACAAAGTCATCTTTTTAGTGCAGTAACTTACGCCACTCTTTGCTCTGAACTATAAACTATTAACCATCAACTATTAACTGTTTTTCTTTGCTCCGGTTCACGGCGTCTTCGTCACCAGCATACCAGCTTACTATTTTTTTGTCCGTCATTGCGATGAGTCCTCGAAGAAGCAATCTCTATGCTTCTATTCGGTATTTTGAATTCTCTTGCGCAAGGCCCATGGCGCACGGCGTGCGAAGCACTCTGATGCCCCCGCCGCCTTCTGTCCGTCATGATGAACTACGCAATAGTTATCTCTACTGTGAAGCATCTATCAACAATTCCGTGCGAGGCGTCTTCGCCGAAGCAATCTCCTTGCTTCTATTCATCTCTTTACCCTTTACCTTTTACCCATTACCTGTCTTTTCTGTCATTCCAAACGCCTCTTATCACTATTCTACTGTGAAAAATCTATCAAAAAAAAGTATAAAGTATACTCCGTCCCTAAAGTAAAATAAAAAGTATAAAGTATACTCCGTCCCTAAAGTAAGTGTCATTCTGAACGCCTCTTATCACTGTTCTTGTGTGAAGAATCTATCAAAAAAAAAGTCAAAAAGTCAAGCACCGAATGAAATCAATTTCCCAATGGCATATCTTGCATTTTTATATTTTTAGTGATAAAATGATTTAAATTATCAAAACAAGAGGGCAGAAATGAATGGAAAGTCAATTTTTAATTTTGTAATTCAATATCATTTAATGGAGAAAGACAACATGGAGGTTTTGTGTATATTTTGCTAATAATAATGATTGTTTTGATTTTAATCAATATTTTTATTTCAGTTCGCAAATCTAAAGATAGTGGCAGTGGTGAGTTTGAAAATCTTGAAGAGGCAATAAGAACAGAATTTCAAAAGAATAGAGAAGAGTCTTCAAAAACACATCGGGAAAATCGTGAGGAGACGGCAAAATCTTTTACCACTTTGGGAGAAGCGAACTCGAAATCATTTGAAACTTTAACGAATATTCAATCAAGTCAATTAAAGACATTCTCGGAACAACTTAATAATTTAATAAAATCTATGGATGATAAAATAAAGAGTCTTCTTTTGCAATTAGACGTTTCAGCGAAAGATAATAGAGAGGAATTATCAAAATCATTAAAATCATTTGAAGATAAATTCTCGGTTAATGTGAAGGAATTCAATGAAGTGCAAAAGCAAAAGTTTGATGATCTAAGCAAAAAACAAGAAGGCATAAAGAATGACACAGAATTGAAACTTAAAGAAATTCGAGAGACAGTTGAAAATAAGCTAAAAACAATTCAAGAAGAGAATAGCAAGAAATTAGATGAAATGAGAAAAACTGTGGATGAAAAATTACAGGAATCAGTTGAAAAACGATTTAATGAATCTTTCAAATTAATTAGCGAGAGGTTGGAGCAAGTGCAAAGAGGATTGGGAGAGATGCAGACATTAGCAACAGGAGTAGGAGATTTGAAAAAAGTTCTTACTAATGTTAAAACAAGAGGCAGTCTCGGAGAAATTCAGCTTGGAGCCATCCTTGAGCAGGTTCTTTCGCCGGAACAATTTTTAAAAAATGCTCAAGTGAAGGATGGCAGTTCGGAAAGGGTTGAATTTGCAATAAAATTGCCCGGCAGAGATGATAGTGAAGAATCCGTTCTTCTGCCAATAGATTCAAAATTTCCCAATGAAGATTATCAAAGACTATTAGAAGCTTATGAGAATTTAACTAATCTTACACAGAAAGAAACAGATGCAATCATAGGTCAGTTTGAATCATCAGTTAAAAAGAATGCTAAAAACATTAAGGATAAATATATCAATCCTCCAATGACTACTGATTTTGCAATAATGTTTGTTCCTACAGAAGGATTATATGCAGAAATATTAAGACGAACAGGATTGTTTGAATTTTTACAGAGAGATTATAAAGTAACAGTGGTTGGTCCGACTAATTTAGCGGCATTCTTAAGCAGTTTGCAGATGGGCTTTCGAACTCTGGCAATTGAAAAGCGTTCAAGTGAAGTCTGGGAAGTTCTTGGAGCAATTAAGACTGAATTCGGAAAATTTGGGGAAGTGTTAGATAATACAAGAAGAAAACTATTATCAGCAACAAATGAAATAGATACAGCAAGCAAGAGAACAAGAGCAATTGAACGAAAATTAAAGACGGTTCAAAGTATTCCTGAGAGTAAATCAAAAGCCATTTTAGGTGGTATAATTGAATCAGATAAAGAAGCTTTAGAAATTATAGAGGTTAAAGAGAATGACGAAAAGGAGTCATCAGAAAAAACTAAAGAGGATAACAGCTTTGAATTTTAAAATATAAGGAAAATCGAAATGAAAAAAGACAAAGAAGCAAAGCAAGAGCCGATTGAAAAACAACTTTGGAAGGCGGCGGACAAATTAAGAAAGAATATTGATGCCGCTGAATACAAGCACATTGTTTTAGGACTCATTTTTTTAAAGTATATTTCCAATGCCTTTGAAGAACTCCATTCAAAACTTGTTGAGGGGAAAGGCGACTATAAAGGTTCGGACCCTGAAGACAAAGACGAGTATAAAGCAGAGAATGTCTTTTTTGTGCCTGAAAAAGCCCGTTGGACAAATCTGAAGACAAAGGCAAAACTACCTACCATAGGCAAAATTGTTGATGAGGCAATGGAGGCAATTGAAAAGGATAATCCTTCACTAAAAGATGTACTTCCAAAAGTATATGCAAGAGGGAATCTTGATTCAACAAACCTCGGTGGATTAATAGATTTGGTAAGCAATATTGCCTTTGGCGATGCTAAGGCAAGAAGTGCCGATATACTCGGTCATGTTTTTGAATATTTTTTAGGAGAATTTGCTCTTGCAGAAGGTACAAAAGGCGGTTCGTTTTATACACCTAAAAGCGTTGTCGAACTTCTTGTTGAAATGCTTGAGCCATACAAAGGAAGAGTCTTTGATCCCTGTTGCGGTTCCGGTGGAATGTTTGTTCAATCTGAGAAATTCATCAAAAAGCATCAAGGGAAAGTAAATAATATTTCCATATACGGGCAAGAGAGCAATCAAACAACATGGCGACTCTGCAAAATGAATCTTGCTTTTCGAGGAATAGACAGTTCACAGATTAAATGGAATAATGAAGGTTCGTTCTTACAAGATGCCCATAAAGATTTAAAAGCGGATTTTGTTATCGCGAATCCTCCATTCAATGACAGTGACTGGAGCGGTGAGTTGCTGGAAAAAGACGGAAGGTGGAAGTATGGAAAACCACCTGCAGGAAATGCCAATTATGCTTGGATTCAACACTTTCTTTATCACTTAAGTCCGACCGGAATGACTGGATTTGTATTATCAAAGGGCGCTCTTACATCCAAGACATCCGGTGAAGGAGATATTCGAAGAGCATTGATTGAAGACCATTTGGTTGATTGTATTGTAAATCTTCCTCCTAAGCTATTCCTTAATACACAAATTCCTGCTTGTCTTTGGTTTTTAAGTCGGAATAAAGCAAATGGCGGTTATCGTAAAAGGACCAATGAAATATTGTTTATTGACGCGAGAAATGAAGGGCATTTGATTAATAGAAGGAACAGAGAGCTTTCAAAAGAGGATATTGATAAAATTGCATCAACATATCACGAATGGCGAAAAGTTAATGGGAAATACGAAGATGTTAAAGGTTTCTGCTTTTCAGCAAGTTTGGAGAGAGTAAAAGAACTTGATTATGTACTTACTCCCGGTAGATATGTCGGCCTCCCGGAGGAGGAAGATGATTTTGATTTTAAAGAGAAGTTTCTGAGTTTGAAGAAAGAACTTGAAGAACAAATAAAAGAAGAAGAGAAACTGAATAAAATAATCCTTGAGAACTTAAATAAGATAGATTTAAAGGATAATTAAATTATGAATAACCTTAAAGTCTTATTAGATACTAACATCATCATACACAGAGAAGCTACAACAGTTAATAATAAAGATATAGGTGTTCTCTTTAAGTGGATTGACAAAGCAAAATATATAAAATGTATACATCCAATTACAATAGATGAAATTAAAAAAAATTCTAATGAAAAAATAGTGGAAACGTTTTTAGTGAAACTTCAAAGTTATAACCAAATAAAGAATATTGCACCAATAGATGATAAAGTGAAAAGATTGGCAGAACACATTGATGCAAACGAAAACGACATTAACGACACCCATTTTATAAATGAGATCTATTGCAACAGAGTAGATTATCTTATTTCTGAAGACAAGAAGATTCACAGGAAAGCTCAAATTTTAGGTATATCTGATAGAGTTTTTACCATAGATTCTTTTCTCGAAAAAATTGTAGCGGAATTCCCGGAACTTGTAGATTATAAAGTACTATCGGTTACTAAAAAACACTTTGGAGAAATAAATCTCCAAGATAAGTTTTTTGATAGTTTTAAAATCGATTATCCTGAGTTTGACAAATGGTTTAATAGAAAGGCAGACGAAATAGCCTATGTAACTCTTAATAAAGGTAATTTACTTTCTTTTCTTTATCTAAAAATTGAAGAGAAAGATGAAAACTATAGCAGTATAGATCCAGTGTTTAAACCTAAAAAAAGATTGAAGATCGGAACTTTTAAAGTCATAAGTAATGGAGTTAAACTGGGTGAACGTTTCATGAAAATTGTTTTTGATAATGCTTTAGCAAACAAAGTGGATGAGATTTATGTTACAATCTATAATAAAAGAACTGACCAACAAAGATTGATAGACTTACTTGAAGCATGGGGATTCTATCTACATGGAACAAAAGAAACCGAATTGGTTTATGTTAGAGATTTCACACCGAAATTCAATGATAAGGACCCTAAAAAAACATATCCATATATATCAAGAAAGAAAAATGTTTATTTAAATCCGATTTACCCTGATTATCACACAGAGCTTTTACCAGACTCCATTTTAACGAATGAATCTCCACTGAATTTTGTAGAAAATGGACCCCATCGGAATGCATTGAGTAAAGTTTATATCTCAAGATCGTGGTTTAAGGCGTTGGAAAAAGGCGATATAATAATCTTTTATAGAACGGGGGGGTTCTACAAATCAGTTATTACAACCATCGGACTAGTAGAGAACGTTGAACTGAATATTAGTAATGAGGATGAATTTATATCTAAATGTCGCAAAAGAAGTATCTTCACAGATGATCAATTAAGAGTATATTGGAATAAAATGCCAACATATCGTCCGTTTATTGTTAATTTTATGTATATCTACACCTTTCCAATTAAAATAAACATGGCTAAATTAATTGAGTTAGAAATTATTAAAGATGTTGATTCAGCACCAAGAGGATTTACTCAACTATCTCATAAGCAATTTGAAACAATTTTAAAGGAGACAAATACTGATGAAAGTTTTATTGTCGATTAAACCTGAATTTGCAGAGAAAATCTTTAATGGTTCGAAAAAGTTTGAATATCGAAGATCTATTTTCAAAAATCCTAATATCAAAACTGTAGTGGTGTATGCTTCATATCCTGTTCAAAAGGTAATTGGGGAATTTGACATAGATGAGATAATAAATACTAACATCAATGATATTTGGAGAGAAACATGCGAATATTCAGGGATAAGCAAAGAGTATTTTATGAATTATTTCACAGATAGAAAAGAGGGGTATGCCATAAAAGTGAAAAAAGTCCGAAGATACAAGAACGAATTGAATCTTAAAGAACATTTTGGAATAATTCCCCCACAATCATTTGTTTATTTGGAGAACGTAAAATAATGATTAAATGGAAAAAATACCGATTAGGAGACGTAGTTACATCTAATCTCAAAAATATAGCAAAGGATTATCCATACAAAATAATTAAATATTTAGATACGGGTTCGATCAAATGTGGAAAAGTTGAAACATATCAAGAGTTCAATTTGGAAGATGCACCAAGTCGAGCAAAGCGACTCGTGAAAGAACATGATATTATTTATTCAAATGTGAGACCTATTCAACGGCATTATGGATATATAAAGAAGCCGCCAGAGAATTTAGTGGTATCAACTGGGTTTTCTGTTATTTCAACAAATGTTAAATTAGCAGACTCTTTGTATATTTATTATCTGTTATCAACAAAGGAAATTGTAGAACTTCTTGATTCTATTGCTGAGGGTTCTACATCGGCTTACCCTTCTCTCAAACCGTCTGACATTGAAAATCTTGAGATTATTCTTCCTCCTCTTTCTGAACAAAAGGAAATTGCAGAAATTCTTTCGAGTTTGGATGATAAAATTGATTTACTCCATCGGCAAAATAAAACTCTTGAAGCTATTGCTGAGACGGTTTTTCGGCAGTGGTTTGTGGAACCTTGCAAGAATGGATTACCTAAAGGATGGGAGGAAGGTACCATTCTTTCTTATGCAGATCATTTAAAGAAAACCATTTATCCGTATAACTTTTCACAGACGGAATTTTTTCACTACAGCATTCCTTCATATGATGCTAATAAGCAACCCATATTAGAAATGGGTTCTGAGATACAAAGCAATAAATATTGTTTAGAAAAATATTGTATTCTGTTTTCTAAACTAAATCCACAAAAAGATAAAAGAATTTGGTTGTTGCCGGAAAATGTTAGCGAAAATTCTATATGCTCAACAGAGTTTCAAGTTATAAAGCCCAAAAGTATAAGCTATTTATATTTTCTCTATGGATGGCTTTCTTCTGGGCAGAACTACGCAAAAATATCATCTGGAACAGGTGGTACTAGTAGCAGTCATCAAAGAATTGATCCAAAGATTATCTTTTCGTTTAAGTGTCCTCTAGTTCCAGATAATATAATAAATGAGTTTAATGAAAAAGTAATTTCTTTATATAAAAAACAAGTTAACAACCAAATTCAAATCCGTAGCATCGAAAGAACACGTAACACAATCTTCTCTAAGCTAATATCCGGAGAAGTGTGGGTTGAAGTGTGAACACTAATTCATCTCTTAGTAATTTAAAACCTTGGAGTGTAAGACCTTTTGAATTATTATTTCATGCTGAAATGCACATTCAAAATGGAACTGATTATGACAGAAGGCTATCATTGATTAGTTTCGATAACGCAATAGAAGTTTCAATTACTACATATCTATCATTAAATCCGATCCAACGTGAAAATCGTTCTTATCCTAGGAAAGATGTTGATAAATGGTTGAAAAATTATCATACTAAACTAGATTTTTTCTTTTCAGAGTTACATCGCAGAGGATTGCCTACTCATAAGGAAAAAAAGGATATAGTTTGGTATCATGACCAAAGAAGTGAGCAATATCATGGTTCAAATTCAGGTGTTCCTTCAATGGATACACTTAATAACATCCGTCAAATTGCAATATGGATATTTTCTGTTTTATTTCAAATGTCCAATGTAGAAACTATTTTAAAGTCAGCATTAACAATATCAGAGAGAAGTTATCCTGAAATACCAAAAGAAATTATATCACCCAGAATTGAAGGAGTAAAAAAAATTCACGAAACATCCCTTTTTATAGCTTCGATATTAGGTGGATGGAATGAAAATTCACAAGAAGATGATGAAATAATCGATGAGGTGACAAGTGGATTCTAAGAAATGGTTAAACGACATTAGGGAGGTCAAGAAATACAATGATGAAATTATTTCCCTGAGGAACGGTCTTTGGCAGGTGAAAAATAAAGGTAACTTTTTATTGAAATACTCACCATATTTCTACGATTCTCATTTAGATTTAATAAAAGCTATTTCATTAAAAGTTTTATCCGAAATTCATCCTATGTTCGATTTAAAATCTGAAGATAGATTTGCTACGGCAATTTATGGAAAAGTTCATAAGTATTCAATAGAATTGCGGAAAGGTATTTCTGAAACACTTGCGTTTTTGGGTGTTTATGGAACAGATTTAGAAAATTGTACGCTGGGCAAACCAGAGATGACCGCAACCCTTGTGGTAAGAGAACTTTTTAATGATTCTGATTGGAAGCTCTGGGCGAGTTTAAATGACCTTTTACCAATATTAGCAGAAGCGGCTCCTTCAGAGTTTTTATCGTCAGTTGAAAATGCTTTGAAACAACAGCCTTGTCCATTTGATGAGCTTTTTAAACAAGAAGGAACGGATATAAATTACTTAACTGGTTTATATTGGGCATTGGAGGTGTTAGCTTGGAGTGAAGAATATCTTTCAAGAACAATCCTTGTTTTAGCTGAACTTGCTACACATGATAGGGGCGGAAATTGGGGAAATCGACCGGATAACTCCATAACCACAATTTTATTGCCTTGGTTTCCTCAAACAACAGCTTCAATTGAGAAGAGAATAGCGGCTTTGAAAGGAGTTCAAAGAAATTATCGAGATGTCGCTTGGAAAATATTAATAAGATTAATGCCCAACAGACAACAAACTTCAACTGGAACATACAAACCTGCCTTTAGAAAATTTATATCTGAAGATTGGAATTCAAAAGTAACACATTCTGAATATACAGAACAAATAAAAGCATATGCGGAGATGGCTATTGATATGGCTAAAGGGAATATAGAATATGTATCGGAATTAGTTAATAATTTGGATAATATCCCTCAACCTTCATTAAATGTATTTATAGAATATCTTTCATCAGATGAAATTAAAAGAATATCTGAAGAAAAACGAAGGGTCATATGGGAATCACTAAATTTATTTATAAGTAAACATCGACAATTTTCAGATGCAAAATGGGCATTGCCAAAAGAAACTGTGGATTTATTGGAAAAAGTAGCGAAAGAAATCTCTCCCCAAAAACCGGAATTAATTTATAGACAACTGTTTTCGGGAAGAGATTTAGATTTAATGAATAAAAATGAGGATTGGCAGACGCAATTGAAAAAAATCAATGACATGAGAGTAGAAGCAATAGAAAATATATATGAAAGCAATGAAAATAAAGTAGAAGCTTTAATTTTATTTGCAAATAGTGTAGGAAATCCATCTCAAGTGGGTTCTACTTTTGCATTATTTTCTAATGAAGAAAACGAAGCTTTTCTCCTTCCTTCATTTTTGAGTTCAAAAGAACAAAATAAAAAACAGTTTATAAATGGATATATTTGGACTCGTTATAACAAGTTTGGAAAGAAGTGGTTAGAAAACTTTCAAATTGAAAAATGGACATTAGAAGAGAGATACAATCTTTTACTCTGTTTGCCATTCGAAAATGAAATATGGGAAAAAGTAGATGAGTATTTAGGAGTGAATGCTGAAGAATATTGGAAAAGAGTAAACAAAAATCCCTTTCCGACTCAAAGTAATCTTCTCATAGCCATTAAGAATTTGCTCAAATACAATCGACCAAAACTCGCTCTTAAATGCATAGAAGCTCAAAAGTATAAAACAAAGGAGTTCTATAAGGATTTGGCAATTGAATCACTCAATAAAATACTAACCTCTGATGAATCTTTCGAGTCAATAGACACTTATGATATCATTGATATTATAAAAATACTTCAAAATGACTCTGATATTAGTGAAGAAGTACTGTTTAACATTGAATGGATGTATCTTCCTTTGTTAAACGGGATTAATGATGCTGAACCAAAGATTCTTGAAAAATATCTCTCACAGAAACCGGAATTTTTTATTGAAGTAATTCAGTTATTGTATCGCTCAAAGAAGGAAGAAAAAACAGAAAAACAAGCAGATGAACAAACAGAAAAATTAGCATCAAATGCTTGGAAGCTTTTGCATGAATGGAAACGACCTCCCGGAATGTTAGATGACGGTTCTTTTTCAAGTGAAGCATTTAAAAACTGGGCTAACGAAGTAAGGTTAAAGACTTCTGAATCAGGTCATTTGGAGGTCGCGTTGAATCATCTTGGAAGTGTTCTATTTTACACACCTCCCGACTTAAAAAGTTTGTGGATTAATTTGTCGGTAGCCGAATATCTTGATGAAAAAGAGAATGACACTGTTCGTCGCGGATTTGTATCTGCAATCTTCAATTCTCGTGGGGTATATACAGTCGATCCTTCAGGAGAACAAGAACGAGAAATTGCTAGAATTTGGAAAGCAAAAGCAGATGAATTGGAGAATGAAGGCTTTGTGCGTTTCGCAACAGCTTTGAAAGAATTAGCTAATTCTTATGAGCGAGAGGCTGAAAGAGTAATTCGTGATTTTGGTAATCAACAAGAGGATGAAGATGACTACTAAAATCACAGAATCATCCATTGAAACTTACGCGATAGAACTCCTTGAAAAGCAGGGGTATAAATATCTTTATGGGCCGGAAATTGCACCTGATAGCGAAGCGTCGGAAAAGCTCCCATTTGATATAAATATTCGCAAGTCATTTGAAGAAGTTCTGCTTGTTGATGAAGTGAGAAAAGCATTAAAAAGAATAAATCCCAAAACCGATGATGATGCGATTGATGATGCCATTAAGCAGATAAGAAGATTGAATTCACCTGAGCTAATCACGAACAATGAAGCATTTCATCGGATGCTAACCGAAGGAATTAAAATTAGCTATCAGAAAGAGGGACAGAGCAGAGGAGATATACTTTGGCTTATTGATTTCAACAAGCCGGAAAACAATGAATTTTTTGTGATAAATCAATTTGCAATAATTGAGAATCATGTAAGCAAAAGACCTGATGTGATACTCTTTGTTAATGGGCTACCGCTTGTTGTAATTGAATTGAAAAATCCGGCTGATGAAAATGCGACTGTCAACTCGGCGTTTAGGCAGTTTCAAACCTACAAACAGACGATACCCACTTTATTTACTCACAATGGATTTTTAGTTATATCAGACGGGCTTGAAGCTCGTGCAGGAACAATTACATCAGAACTCAACAGATTTATGGCATGGAAGACTTCGGACGGACAAAATGAAGCATCAAGCAAAGTGGGACAACTTGAAACTTTGATAAAAGGAATGTTGAATAAGAATACATTGCTCGACTTGATAAGACATTTTATTGTATTTGAAAAGACAAAAAAAGAAGTAAAAGAGACCAATCAGACATTTATTCAAACAGAAAAGAAACTTGCGGCGTATCATCAGTATTACGCAGTCAATAAAGCAGTTGAGTCAACACTAAGAGCATCTAATTATATTAAAAAGGATTTTACTAAGGCAAATACAATTGAAGAATCACCGGATTTCTTTGGTTTGAAAAATGTTGACTCACAGCCGATTGGAGACAGGAAGGGCGGAGTTGTCTGGCATACTCAAGGAAGCGGGAAATCGCTTTCAATGGTATTTTATGCAGGAAAAATAGTTCTTGCAATGGATAATCCGACAATAGTCGTTATTACTGATAGAAATGACCTTGATGATCAGTTGTTCGACACTTTTGCATCTTCAAAGCAGTTGTTAAGGCAAGAACCGGTTCAGGCAGAAACGAGAGAAGATTTGAAAAGATTGTTAAAAGTAGCATCAGGAGGAATCGTTTTTACAACAATACAAAAGTTTTTCCCTGATGATGGAAATATACATGAATTGTTGACTGACAGAGGTAATGTGATTGTAATAGCAGATGAAGCCCATAGAACGCAGTATGGTTTCAAGGGCAAGACAATTGATGATACGGATAATGATGGAAATGTTGTCGGCAAGAGGCTTGTATATGGATTTGCCAAATACCTTAGAGATGCTTTGCCAAATGCGACATTCTTGGGATTCACGGGAACACCGATTGAAAAGATTGATAAAAATACGCCTGCTGTTTTTGGAAATTATGTGGATATTTATGATGTTATAAAAGCAATTGATGATGGTGCAACTGTGAGGATTTACTATGAGAGCCGTCTGGCAAAAATAAGTTTGACGGATGAAGGAAAGAAACTCATTAAGAATTATGATGAGGAGTTGGAGGTTGACGAACTTTCAGAGGTGCAGAAGATAAAGACAAAGTGGACTCAGCTTGAGTCAATAATCGGAAGTGCGGACAGAATAAGACAAGTTGCAAGGGATATTGTCAACCACTACGAACACAGGAAGGAAATAATAAGCGGAAAGGCAATGATTGTGACAATGTCAAGAAGAATAGCCGCAGAAATGTATAAAGCAATTATCGAGATAAGACCGGAATGGCATAACAGTGATTTGAAAAAAGGGAAGATTAAAGTTGTAATGACATCAGCTTCATCGGACGGACCGGAGATTGAGAAACATCACACGACAAAGGAGCAAAGAAGAGCTTTATCTGACAGAATGAAAGACCCTGATGACGAACTGGAGATAGTTATTGTGAGGGATATGTGGTTAACCGGATTTGATGCTCCTTGTTTGCACACTCTCTACATTGACAAACCGATGAAGGGGCATAATTTGATGCAGGCAATAGCGAGGGTGAACCGAGTATATAAAGATAAAACAGGCGGACTTATAGTTGATTATCTTGGGATAGCCTCTGAACTAAAAAAGGCGCTTTCATTTTATTCCGACTCAGGAGGAAGAGGTGACCCTGCAGAGACACAGGATAAGGCGGTTGATTTGATGCTTGAAAAGCTTGAAGTGGTAGAGCAATTGTTTAATGGATTCGACTTTGAAGAATATTTTGATGCAGATACAGGCAGAAAACTGTCATTAATACTTTCAGCAGAGGAATATATTCTCGGACTTGAAGATGGCAAAAAAAGGTATATTAATGAGGTGACAGCTTTGTCACAGGCATTCTCTATAGCCATACCTCATGAAAAGGCAATGAAAATAAGGGATAAGGTTGCATTCTTTCAGGCAGTCAAGGCAAGATTGATGAAATTTGATATTACTGCATCAGGCAGAACAAATGAAGAGATAGAGACGGCAATAAAGCAACTTATAGATAATGCACTTGTGGCTGATAAGGTGATAGATGTATTTGATGCGGCAGGAATAAAGAAACCTGATATATCGATTTTGTCTGATGAATTCCTTTTGGAAGTGAAAAATATGGAGCACAAAAATCTGGCATTGGAGGCATTGAAGAAATTGCTTCATGACGAAATTAAGTCAAGAATGAAGAGAAATTTGATTCAGAGCAGAACTTTGATGGAGATGCTTGAAAACTCACTAAAGAAATATCATAACAAGATTCTTACTGCCGCAGAGGTGATTGATGAGCTGATAAAACTATCCAAAGAGATAAAACAGATGGATAAAGAACCGGAGGAGATGGGATTGTCACAATACGAATATGCATTTTATTGTGCAATAGCAGATAACAAAAGTGCCATTGAGGTAATGGGGAAGGATAAACTTCGGGAATTGGCTGTTGTCCTGTATGAAAAGGTCAAACAGAATGCTTCGATAGACTGGACGATTAAGGAGAGTGTGAAGGCAAAGCTGAAAGTCATAGTAAAGCGCATACTCCGTCAATACGGTTATCCCCCTGATATGCAAATTCTTGCCACCGAAACCGTATTACATCAAGCTGAACTGATAGCAGATGAACTGACTGGGAAATGACTAGTACCCCTTGACAAATCAGAAAAAATGAATACAATAAAAAAATGGATGTGTTATGGAAGCTGTAAGTTTAGTTAATCTTGATACTTATAAAGTTGATTTCAATGAGTATTTTTTACTCAAAAGATACAGATTCCAATTTTTCAATTTTTTTGTGAAAAAAACATATTTCGTAAAAAAAGTACCTACTTGCATTTTTTTTAAAAAAATATATAATAATTATCTTTTTAAAAGGAGGAATGATGGTTTCTAAAGTAATGAGAAAAAAAGTAACCGAAGAGGAATTTTTAAGAGTAAAAAAGAATGCAGAAGAGATTTTTAAGAGGATAGAAAAATCATGCAATAAGAATGAATCTTTAAAACAATCAATTCACAAAGAACCTATTTCTGTTGAAGAGCTACTAAAAGAAATTAATGTTTAATGAAGATTTTACCGTTTGATGAATCTTTTTTCGAAGAGTTTAATAACAAAACACACATAATTGATACACTAAAAGAATATTTAAAGAATTATCCAGAAAATAGTTGCAAATCCATTTTAGTTGAAGAAGAGTATATTGATAAAAATTACTTGATTGACTATGTCAATTATTATGCTAGATGTTTTTTATCACCAAAACGAATTGTTCAAAGAATCCATTTTTTTTCTTTAGACGATGAAACTTTAAAAAATATATTTATGAGTTCAAATGAATATGATAAAAGTAATGATACTCTCCAAAAAAATTATTTGGGTTTTACTATATTAAAGGATTTGAATAACAGAATAGTAGGAAAAACAGTCTTGAAAGTGTATCCAACGGATAATTCCAATAATAGATATTTTGGAGTCACTTTCAAAAACGAGATAAATCTTTTCGGATTTCAATTGTTAATTGACTCTGTACCTTTTCAAGAGCAAGATAGAGCAACTGCAGCATGCGCGAGTATATCAATTTGGTCTTCAATGGAAATTTTAGAACACAAGTTTAAAGTAAATTTTGCTAAAGCGGCTTCCGAGATTACTGAAATTGCAAATGAATGTAGAGTAAGTTCAGGTACTGTATATCCAAGTAATGGGTTAAATGTATATCAGATACTTTATTTTTTTAGAACAATGGGATATGAAGGGCTCTATATAAAAAATAAATCAGATGATTTCTATCGAGAAATGATAATGTCTTATCTAGATTTTGGATTGCCAATCATTGCTCTACTAAATTTACAGGAAGGTAAGAATAAAGCTGATAGACACACTGCTTTAATTACGGGTTATAGGATTGATGAAGATGGTAAAATCATTGAATTTTATGTTCATGATGATCAAATAGGTCCATTCATAAAAACAGAATTTATTAATAATGAAATTACTAAATGGTCAAATGAGTGGAAAACAAAACATAATAATGATATTTCTCTTACTGAAGTTATTATACCAATATATCCGAAAATCAGGGTACCCTTTGAAGAAATCTATTTTAAAAAACAAGAAGAAGAGAACGAGGGAGATCAAGAATGTGATTTTACAATACTTTTAAGTGATGTTAATACATATAAACAAGATATTCGAAAAGGATTGTTAAAGGTGGAGGAAGAAAGCATTTTATTAAACAATATGTCAAAATATTTTTGGATTATCAGGACTAGTTATGGTGACCAAATAGTAAAGGATATTATTTTTGATGCGACAAAAAATGATATAAAAAATCCAATTAATGTTAAATACAATTTCAATAAAAATTAAATTCATTAGTGAAAAATTTAATAGAAGTGATGTTGGTGAACGGTGGGGACGATAGGTTTTGTCAATACTTTTAAGCGATACAAGGGACAGGAAGCCATGTACCGTAGGCTTTGAGCTAGGAAAGGACAGAGAGGTGGGAAATGATAAAGGGAAAGATTGCATTTTAGCATTATAATTCATAATTTAAATTAAAATAAGTATCAATAAGGTCACAAAATGTGACCTTATTGATTTGGAGTAGGCAGTGATAGACTGGTTGACTTTTGTTTACAATTGAATAAAATATATAAATAGAAAAGGAGAAGATAATCAAAATTCGGTCAATTAACGATAAATACAAATCTGCAAAATAATTATGAATGAAATTAGGCTACGCAAAAAAGAACAAATTGTATTAAACCTATTTTATAATAGGTTTTACGATTTATACGAAGAAATAGGCTGTGATAAATTCTATGAAGAAAATCCTAATTACAGGTATTTCAAAATTAAAGAGATTTTTTCAGTTTACAAGGAATTGATGAATTATGAACCAATAAAAAATTATCTTAAGTTTATTAAGCAAGGTGCAAGACCTCCGTTAGAAGGAGTAATAGCCGAAGATTTGTTTAGTTTTGTAAGAAACATATTATTGCATTTTCCAGTTTTTAATTCATGGGATGATGTATACATCACAAAAAATATGGCTACTTGGAATATAAAAGGCAGCATACATAAATTTTTGTTAAAAAGCATTGGAATAAAAATCGATCAAAAAGGAACTGCTAAATATAGAATTTGGGAACAGAGTTTAAAAAAAAATGACTTATATTGAAATAAACTTTCCAGAGCATTATGGTGAGGATAATAAGATATTTTTAAAAGATATAATTTCTGAAAAAGATGGCATAAAGTTTTGCATTTCACTTATGAAGAGTATTCTCGATATACAAATAGAAGGAAACGAAAAACCAGATATTGCAATTATGTCACAAGTGTATGTTCCGGTTAAGCAAAATGATTCTAGGATTGAGAAATATAGATTGCATAAAAATGAAGTTACTATTATTGATAAAAAATGTGGGAGTGATAATGAAAAAACTAAGTAAAAAAAAGATTTTCAGTATGGTAGGAGTGATTGTTGCAATTACGGGATATTTTATTGCCAATGGATATTTGAGTAGTGTGAACTTACTTCTTATATATCCTTATGCTCGAAATGTTTTAAAGATTTATGAGAAAAGTGAAAAAATGGAAATTACTCTGAGTATCAATCAAAACAGAAGAGAAATTGAACTGTTTGAAGAAATTCTCAGAGAGGAAAACCCCAATAACAGATTTCCAATTGATTTCATAAAGGAAGTTATTATTAGCTCAAAGAATAATATAACTTATGCATTGCTATCAAAAGGCATAGAAGTAAAACCTAAAAGGAAAATCACTGCGATAACTGTGGTTAATGAGCAAATGGAATATAATGTAGGAAATTACACAGAATTTATAAAGAGAAGGTATGTGGAGAAAAGTAATAAAATAATTGGAGGAGTAGCATTTGCTATGGGAATTTGTTTATCTATTATTATGATTTTCATATAGACTAGATGGAGGACCGGTGCTTGGATTCTTGACTTCTTGACAGAAGAATCGATAGTCAAATAAATGATAGATTCTTCACACGAGAACAGCGAATAGAGGCGTTCAGAATGACTGATTTAGTTATGAGTTATGAGTTGTGAGAAAAACATCATTAATCGCGAGTCAAAGAGATGCCTTGAGCCGTGAGCTGTGGGCAAAGAACAAAAGAGAATACCGGTACGCTGGTGACTGGTACGCTTGTATACTAGTAAAATGCAAATACGAAGAAACGAGAGAAGCATAGAGATTGCTTCGGCGAAGACGCCTCGCAACGACGGACGCGAGTGATAGATCCTTCACAGTGGATGGTGAATAGAGGCGTTTAGAATGACTACAAAATATATCTGGGGAAAGGTGGGGACGGTGCATGACTTCTTGACTTCTTCAATAGAAGAATCCATAGTCCACTATCACTAGTCCATTATCAGAAGAAAGAAAAAGAGTAAGAGCGATGAGAAGTAAACATAGTATGCTGGTGACTGGTGATTAAGACGCCTTGAGCCATACGCCATGGGCTAGAATAATCAAATACAGAAAATGGGGACGGTGCATGTAAAGTTGTAAAGTCAGCTCAAAAAGACGCCGAGAGCCTTGTGCCATGAGCAAAACAAAATCAAAGAGTTGATAGTTTATAGTTAATGGTTGAGAGTTGTAGGCGAAGACGCCACCATGCGAAGACGCACCATGTGCCGTGAGCCATGAGCTAAATACAGAGTGCGCTGGTGAACTGGTAAGCTGGTTAAGGCGAAGACGCCACCGTACGCCGTGCGCCGTGTGCAAAAAAAATATAGTTAATAGTTTATAGTTAATAGTTAAGAGTCGGGGAGACACAAAAAAACAAAAGANNTAAGGAGATTCCCACGCTTCGCTCGCAAAGACAGAGAAAAATAGTGAGTTGGTACGGTCGTGAATAAAAACATCACTAATCCAATATCACTGGTCCGATATCTAAAGAAATAAAAAAGAGTAAGAGCGAATAGAAGCATAGAGATTGCTTCTTCGAGGACTCATCGCAATGACAGACAAAAAGAGTGAGTTGAAAAAAGACAATTCGGATGAAAATAAGCATGTTGATTTTTTAGCTGTTTCAGGATATAATTAAAAAAAGGGATAGATTTACAGATGGAGGCGCATTTGATAGAGAGTTTTGAAAGAATCAAATCATCAGTACATCGTTTTAAGAATTATGGGGTATGTTCTGCATTAATCACCTGCAAAGAAGTCAAGAATCCAACCGTCTCCAACTCCCTTAATTAAAAGAGGAATATTGATTTTTTTTGTAATCAGAGTATTATTACTCATAAGGAGATAAAATGATGGATATATATCTAAATGAAGTTGAAGCCAAACGATTACTTGAAATGCCGAAAATTAAGGAAAATGATAATGTGTATTCAATAAGCCAAAGTGGAGGGAAGTCTATTATTCCTCTGCTATCAATTGATAAAAGAGAACGGTTTTATCTGGATTTAAGTATTAATAGAATAGATATCAAAAAGGGAAAATATCAAAATAGAGCTCGGCAGGTATTCGTACTTGCCAGAGTGGATTTTAATGGTTCACCCCATAGGAATCCAGATGGTACCATCGTTAACTGTCCTCATCTCCATATTTATACTGAGAAATATGCAGATAAATACGCAATTGAATTGCCTCAAAAATATTTTGCAAACACAGAAGATCTATTTCAATTATTAGACGAATTTATGAAATATTGCAATATTATAAATCCTCCAATCATTCAGAGGAGTCTGTTTTGACATCAGAAGTTAAAGTTTTATTTAATAAGTATATTGATTGGTTGAAAGACAATACTTCATTCAAAAATATTGACGATTGGGTTGAGATTACAACTCCGTTTTTGGATAGACATAATGATATGCTTCAGATTTATGTTAAAAGGCAAAATGATAAAATAATACTCTCAGATGGAGGAGAAATTATAAACGATCTTGAAATATCTGGTCTTGAGTTTAATAGTCCGAAAAGAATGGAAATTCTCAATCTAACTCTTACTAGTTTCGGAGTCAAACTGAAAGATGACAATTCTTTAGTAGTAATAGCTAACGAATCAAATTTCCCATTAAAGAAGCACAATCTCATTCAAACAATGTTGACTTTGAATGACATATTTTATTTAGCAAAACCATATGTTAAAAGTTTGTTTCTTGAGGATGTTAAGTTGTGGTTTGACGAAAATGATGTTAGATATACTCAAAATATTAAGCTCACAGGGGAAAGTGGATTTGATCATATGTTTGATTTCATTATTCCAAAATCCAGATCAAAACCGGAAAGAATTATTAAACTGATGAATAGACCAGTAAAAGATCAAACACAGGCTTTAGCATTTAATTGGATTGACACATTAAAAACAAGGCCTGAAAACTCAAATTTGTACACCATTATAAATAACAGAGAATTATCCATTTCTTCAGAAATAAACGATGCATTAAGAGCATACAAAATTATTCCTATACCTTGGACTGAAAGGCAAAAGTTTGTTAATGAATTAGTAGCTTAATTTATGGAGGATTTATGGCAAAACCGCGAGTGTTTATCAGTTCAACTTTCTATGATCTACGACAGTTAAGAGAAGATTTAGATGATTTTATTCGCTCTATGGGTTATGAGGCCGTAAGAAATGAAGAAGGAAACATTCCTTTCGGAATTTAGATGTAAAATATATTATTGACAAATAAATTATATTACTTATAATTGAAATTATGGGATTTTTTGAAACTGTATTTATAACTCACAGGGGACTTGTTAGAGAAAACAATGAAGATTCTATATTGATAGATGATATTATTATAAGTCAAGCTCAACTTGAGTGTCCGGCGAAGCATTTTGTCGAGAAAAAGCGAGCATTGTTCTGTGTTGCTGACGGAGTTGGAGGAGGAAAATCCGGAGAAGTTGCAAGTAGAATCGTGTTAGAAACCTTGTCGGACTGTGTGATGAACAAAACGGAACTTAAGGAGATTGAAATACTTGTCGGAAGAGCAAAAGATGAATTAGAAAATCATATTATTCAAAATCCGGAAGATATAAATTTAGCAACCACTATAGCAGGAATCTTATTTGATGACAATAAAGCGACTATTTTTAACACGGGAGACAGTAGAGTTTATAAATTAACAAATGGATACCTGAATAAGCTTTCAAAAGATCATTCGATAGTAGAATCAATGAAAGACGCCGGTATTTTAGATGTTAACATAAAGAATGTTCAAAATGAAAACATTATTACTTCCTCTATTTCGGGTGATGGAAGAACTTCCAATCCTGAAATCTTTAAGTCATTTATTGAAATTGAAAAAGGAGATATTTTTCTTATATGCACTGACGGTCTTTGGAATAGCATTGATTCCGATTCAATGGAAAATGCATTTACTGCACCGATTCTTAAAAAAACAGTCGAAATTTTATTGCAAAAAGCTTTAACTTCTGATGCTAATGATAATATTAGTTTAATTGTAATAAGGTGTGTTTTATGAGCAACGAAGCCTATGTTCGGGTATATGCTGATCCAAAAATACTAAGGAGAAACAATATTGTAAATTCAACTGAAAGAGCTTGTAATAATATCATTCAAAAGGCAATAAGGCTTTCCGATAAAAACAAAACACAAATTGAATTTGAGGTATCTTTGCTTAGGGATAGAATTAAAAGCGAAATGTCAAGTGATTTAACTGCTGAAAAAGAAATGAAGGTAATGTCCATTATAAGAAATAAGAATGATGATCTCAATATAACGGTTGAAAAAATGTTAATTGAAGAAAACGAAACGAGATCCAGTAATTTGATGGAAATAGAAACCATAGTTAATGATTTAAGGGAATTGAATTACGGACAATCATTTGATAAAGATATAAAGAGCATTCTCAATGAAACTAATAAAGTACGATCATGTAGAGATATCTATGAGCAAAAGAAGATTTTAGAGGAATTGAATGAAAATAAAAATAGAATAATTAAAAGAGTGACAATTGCCGGTTCTATGCATTTGGACGAATTAAAAGAAGATACAGTGGGCTTAGATGATCAAAAGTCAAAAAAAAATATCAATTTTATAAAATCGGAAAAGGCAAAAAACATTATTGAAATGATAAATAAAATGGATGAAGAAGCTTGTGAAGAAAATTTATCTTTGCTGAACAAGATAGTTCACTCAAGCGATCCCAATGAAATAAATGCTAATTACAGTCAATTGCTATTTAATTACGGCAAGATAAAGAATACATATGTATCGACGAAAATATATAAAGAAAAGTTAAGAGTTTTGAAAGATGATCTTTATTCAGCTGAGTACAAGGTGGCTGATTATGTAAAATTGCAAAAAGAAGTGAAAGTGTTAATTGAAAAGAAGACCCTTACTAAAGACGATTTAGCATATATCGAAGATGACATAGAAAAATTCTTGTTCGAAAACGATCAAAGAAGAAGATTGAAAGAAAAACTGAATATATTAATCAAAAATGTAAAAAAAGACGGTTGGCTAATTCTTGATGAAGTCATGTTCGATAAAATGCTAAAAGGTGACAAAATAGATATGACGAAGGGTGAATATGTGGTAAGAATGGGTTTTAAAAATGGTAATCTGGAAACAAAATATTTAAAAAAGTCAAGCAAAAGAAAAAGTAAAATAGGAGACATCGAGATAAAAGAAGATGTCAAATCTGCTAAAAAATGGTGTCAAACATTCAATAAAATCTTAGAAGAACTTGATAAAGAAGGGGTTTCCTTCAAGGACATAAAAAGAATAGAACCTAATGAAAACAATATTGAGTATGAATTTGTTGAAGAGCAATCCTCCGTTAATGGTAGCGAAATAAGCAAAGAACTTGATAAAAAAAGAGAGTTGTGAGAAGTCTGATAAATTATAAATTAACATAAAAAGGAAACATAAATGTCAAAAGAAAAATATTATCCCCGGTGGGCTAAGGAAATAAAACGATTCTGCTCAATTAGATCTCAATTTATACTTTGGGGTAATATTTATGATATTTTTCCCATTATGTTAAATGATAGAGGAACTAACAGAGAGCTAACTTTGGAATTGAACGACTATATAGCGAAAATGCTTGAAGAAGAGTATTACGAAGCGGTTGTTTCCTTTGAGCCAAAGTATGGAATGAAATTGCTTATGGGAAGCGAGGATAAAATTAAGCAAACAACAGGACAGAATATCACTAAACAAGAATATTTTCAGTGTGAAATAAAAGATGCGACAATATTAACCGAAAAAATAGTCACCAACAGAATGCTTCCTACGGGCTTGATATTGAATTTCTCATCTAGGTATAGCGAATTGGATAAAAATAATATTTCGGAAATGTATTATAGAATATTTCGCCTTTCAATGAATTCTAAGCCAATATTTAATATTGAAACAAAAAATCTTCGCTACAATCTTATTTTTTGGATAATGGATAATTTTAACGACCTTCCGAATTGGTATAATTTAGGAAATTACAGAATAAAATCACTTAATATTCCCAAACCTGATTACGAAACAAGAAAAATCATTATAAGCTTGCTATCTGCTCAAATTGAGGGATTTAAAGAGATGGACAATGAAAAAGCAGAAGAAATAAACGAAATATTCATTAATCAAACATCTGATCTTCAAGGACAGGAAATACTATCAATAGTTTCAATTGCACATAAAGAAAAAATTCCTTTTGGGGAAATTGGAGAAGCCATAAGAAGATACAAGCTAGGAATTGAAGAGAATCCTTGGGCTAAGTTGAATATTGAAACCATTAAATCATCCGAGAATATTTTAAAGAAAGACGTTTTCGGACAAGATTATGCGATTAGCAAAACTTCGGATATAATAAAAAGGTCAGTCTTCAATCTATCTGGTTCTCAATATTCTGCAGTATCTCAGAGACCAAAAGGAGTTTTATTCTTTGCTGGTCCTACTGGAGTCGGAAAAACTGAATTGGCAAAATCGATAACAAAGCTAATATTCGGAAGCGAAACAAGTTATATAAGATTTGATATGAGCGAATTTTCAAAAGAACATGCAGATCAGAGGTTAATAGGTGCTCCTCCTGGATATACTGGTTATGACAATGGAGGCGAACTGATAAATGCAATAAAAGCAAAACCTTTCTCCGTAATTCTTTTTGATGAAATAGAAAAGGCACACAGTAAAATATTGGATATCTTTCTCCAGATTCTTGATGACGGAAGATTGACATCTGGAAGGGGCGAGCTTGCATATTTTTCCGAGGCATTAATAATATTCACAAGTAACCTTGGTGTGTACGAGAAGAAAGATGATGGAACGAGAATACAACGAATATCGCCAGAAATGAAATATGAAGATATCGATTTAAAAATCAAGGAAGCAATTGATGATTATTTTAAATATCAGATAATGAGGGCAGAAATTCTTAATAGAATAGGTAAAAATATAGTAGTATTTGATTTCATTAGAAAAGAAGTTGCGAGAAACATAATAGAAAAAATGATAAAGAGAGTTACCAGTAAACTTATGGAGACAAAAAAAATTGAGCTTTGCATATCTGAAAACGTATTAGACATTATTTCGAATGAGGCGACATCAGATCTCTCTATGGGAGGAAGAGGTATTGGGAACGTAATAGAAGAAGTGTTTATAAACTCGCTGTCCCGGGCACTGTTTGAAGTGCAGGCAATAGAAGGGAATAAAATAAAAATTGTTGATTTGAAAAAAGATAATAATAGATGGAACATGATTCTGACGAAATAATTATAAATTCCTATTATTATCCAGTTTATACCTTAGGTCCAGGTAAAAGATTTGTGCTTTGGACTCAAGGTTGCAACCGGAAATGTTTAGGGTGCATGTCAAAGCACACCTGGAATTTCAATGAAGGTTCAAGGTTCAGTATAGAGAGTATCGTTGATTTAATAGTTGACTCAAGAAATAATGGTTGTGAGGGAGTGACTATAAGTGGAGGCGAACCGTTCGACCAGGATAGTATCTTAATGAAATTATTAAATTCTTTAAAAAAAGCAAAAATTGAAGATGTATTAGTCTACACTGGATATTCATATAGAGATTTAAAAAAAAAATATCTTGGATCAATACAAAACATTGCCGTTATAATTGATGGAAAATTTGAATATAGTAAGAAATCTTCTCTAATATGGAGAGGATCGAGCAATCAAAAAATGATAATTTTAACTAAAAATGAGCGGGTTATCGAAAAATATCTACAATTTAGAAAATTACGAAAACGAAATGTAGCTCAAAAAATACATTTTAGAGACAATATCTACATTGTCGGAATACCAAAATAGGAGATTTATGACTTATGTGAAGGTATGCCCAGTATGCAATGAAAAAAATCAGGTAGAAAGTCTAACTTGTTTCAATTGCCAACATAACATTGCCGGAGTATTGCCCTCGGACCCCGATTTAATAATAAAAAATCGCGAAGAAAAAGCAGTAAAATTGTTTTTTGAATATCTAGGGGAGTCATATGAAATTACGAATAATGAAATAATCGGAAGAAGTAATACGAAAATAAACTTTTCTCGATTAAAAACAATCTCGAGAGAACACATTAGAGTTATATTCAGGGGTAATGAATGGTCGATAGAAGATATGGGAAGTTCGAATGGAACAAAAATAAACGGGAAAAGTTGTGAAGCTTATACAGAATATTTAATATCTAACGGCGACAAGATAATTTTAGCAGATGACGCTGAGATTGTGATAAAATTACAGTAGGAGGTATTTTGTGACAGAAAATGATAAAACGATTAGACATAATGACGCTAAAAATAATAAACCCAAAGCAGTATCGGACGAAACGGTTATTAAAAACGGGAAAGAGCAAATATCTTCAGAAGTAAAAGAAAATAATAATATCGACGATATAAAAACCTTCAAAGAGTTTAAAATTATAAAAGAAAATGAAGCTAGAGGAGGTGAAGCGGATACTTTTATAATAGAGAATTCATCCGAAAAAAGCTTTTTAAAATTGTATCGCAAAGGAATAGAGCCTAAACAAGAAGTAGTTAAGAAAATAAGCGAATTGAGTAATAACTATAATGATTATTTTATAAGAATCAAACAGTTTGGCAAAGATGATAAAACGAACAGGTACTATGAGATAATGGAATATGCGACAGGTGGTAATTTGAAAGAATATTTGGAGAAAAATAACATTACAGTTAAAGATAAAATTGCATTAATTCAAAAAATAAATGAAGGTCTCAACATTCTTCACAAAAATGACATTTTATATCTTGATTTAAAGCCATCAAATATTCTATTGAAAGGCAAAAATATTCAAAATATTGTTTTATCTGATTTTGGAATATCAAATGTTTTAGAAGCCGAACAAACAATGCGCTTCACTCAAGTAAGGGGAACACCTCAATATATGGCTCCAGAAATGTTCTCAAGAGCCATGCGCAAGGAGTCGGATTATTGGGCTCTCGGAATGTGCATCTATGAACTTTGTTATGGAAAACTGCCTTTTGCAGGACTAAACGAAGCAGTCATTGCCCTATATATAACGACAAAAAATATAGAATTTCCAGAAGGACCAGATGTTAGATTCATACATCTTATGAAAGGACTTTTGTTAAGGAATTACGACAATAGATACGGGTTTAGGCAAATTGAAAATTGGGTAAAAGGAAAGAATCTGCCCAAGGTTATTATGGAAGAAGCTATTGAAAGCAAACGTTCATTTGAACTTATTGGCGAGAGATACCAAACATTAAAAGATCTTTCTTCGGGATTTATAAAAAGTGAAATTAATTGGAGAGAGGCGAAAAAATCACTTGGAAGGGGAGAGTTTTCGTCTGTTTGTGAACAAAACGGTGATAAAAAAGATCAAATGTTTTTAGATAATTTAAAAAACTCATCAATCGATGAAAATCTTAAACTTCTAAGAATAACTTATACATATAATAAAGATTTGCCCCTTGTAATTTTTGGGAAAAAAATAAGCGTAAGTAATTTATATTTGTATTTAGGAAAGTATTTAAATGATAAATCAACTGAAGGTGAAAAAGAAATTATTGAAATAATGATAAAAACCAGTAATCTAATAAATTATATTAATGAATATTTTGACCTAACAAAAAGCAATAATATTGAATACAGAGTAATAGTTAATATTGTTAAGTTCATTAATAGCATTGGTCTGTCGGAAGAGGATAAAATTGATTATTTAAAAACACTCTTGGATCGATATAACAATAAGCAAAAATTGAATGGAAAAGACAACAAAATTATGTTCAGTATACTAGAAAAAGAGAAGTTTGATCCAAAGTCGGTCAAAATATTAAAAAATTATTTGGGAATTAAAGAACCAGAGATAAAATTAACTAATAATGTAAATTGGACTTCTAAAACAAATCCGATCTCAAATCCAATACCAAAAACATCACAAAGTTCTTCTGTTAATTTTAAAAAAATCGTTAAATACGTTTCGACAGCCATATATTCAATAGCTTTATTCTATACAATATTTTTTCTTTTCGATAAGACCTTTAAAAATGAAAAGTTCAGAACAAATTTTTGGGGAAGTACAACATTCGTAGGAATTTATGACAGAATAGGGTTCGCGAATTTAAAAGAAAAAGAACTTAAAATGCTTAGTTCAATTGATGAAACAAATGTTGAATACGGGTATTATTTTACAATAGGAAGAAAAAATGATGCCATAAAAATGCTTGGTAGAATGATACAAAATAATAATGCAGGAATATTTGATAAAATTAATTACAGCATTTTAAGCTTCAGTGGATTTAAAAATATGTTTCTTTTGGTTAGATTAGAGTTGTTTTTAGTTTTTATAATCCTTATAATCTCAAGTGTTATAATTAAATTTATAAGGTCAATAACGATATTACCCAAACCTTTAAAATGGATATCAAATTTTCTGGTTTGGACTTATCTTGCAGCATGTATCATTTTTTTGATTTTTACAAACGGTACTCCAATGTTGCCAGAATCTTTTATAAAAATTGCATTGTTTGGCATCGCAATTGTCACAATACCTGCCACTTATGGAACATAGAAACGAGGAGGACGGATGGCAATAAACTTCAGAAGAAGGATAAAGATATTTCCCGGGTTTTATCTCAATCTGGGGAAACGGGGAATTGGAGCATCCGCAGGAGTGTCGGGAGCAAGAGTTGGGATCGGTAAAAAAGGACCCTACTTTTCTCTCGGCATTCCGGGAACAGGATTGTTTTTCAAAGAATTTTTCAAAAACTTAAAAAAGCGCAAGTAAGTAATATATCTAATTGCAGGCATTTGACGGATACTTGGATTCTTAGTAATGAAAAACATCACTAGTCACGAGTCAAGAGATGCCATGCGCCCTGAGCCATGGGCAAAGATCCATGGGTTGATGACAGTAAAAGGTTGATTTTCGGCTCTTAAACGAAAGCTTCCCAGACCATTTCGCTGGAGTTTGGAGTAAAGGGTCCTTTTTTGAAATCACCGTACAGATTCCATTTTGAGAATCCTGCTGTTTTAAGAAGCAGTTGAAATTCTTCTTTGAAAATCCATTTTACTTTCATGTCGGAAAGAGTCTCCCTCTCTCCGTCAATAAATTTCCATTCAATATTCTGAATCTGCGATATAGTGTCATTCTGCTGTCGATGGAACAATCTGACCAAGCCGCCATCAGAGAATTTTTTATAGTCTCCGTTGTGATGCCATTCTTCTGATGGTTCTGTCATCCGAAGAATTGCCGAGTAATTCGGAGAGAAGAAATTCAGTAAAAGCCGTCCGTCTTTCTTTAGATGATTTTTTATATTTCTTAATGTCTGAATCTGGTCTTCCTGTCTTACTAAATGCAAAAAAGATCTGGCCGGAATAAAGATTAAGTCAAAATGAGTATCATATTCAAATGACACCATGTCCTGAATAGAAACTGTCTTATCAATATCGATTATTCCCTTTGCTTTTGCCTTCTCTTTCAGAATTGAGAGCATCTGTTCTGAAATATCAAAACCGGTGATATCAATTCTCTCCTCAAGAAGAGGGAGAAGAATCATTCCGGTTCCGGTTGCGATTTCCAAACACTTGCCTTTGGTTTTTCTGCACTCATTTTTGTAGAATTCAAGCTCAGACTGGTGCCTTCCCTGATTGTAGGAATCGTATATTTCCGCCCAGATTGATTCTTCGTAATTCATAAACTCCGCTCCGGTTATATTTCCATAACAAAATTACATTTTATTCACGATATTTTGTCAATAATGATACGCGGTAAATCTTCGGAAGAGCGAATAAAAAGCCATGAGCCGTGGGCCGGGGGCTGTGACTGGGAGAAGAGGCGACTTGTGAATTGCATTTTATACATTTATAAGATATTCATGTCACTGATGTTTACACAGTTATGGCTATGATGTGTTAAAGAATAAATTACCCTTAAATGTTTATTCCCTCTTGACATTTGTTCAACAATGTGCTATGTTCAATTTAGTTGAACAAGGAGTTAAAGTGAACAATAAGACCGAATTTAGAGTAATGAAAGATATCAAAAGACTTTTTGTGGAAAATAGATGGGGTATTTTGGTGTTTGCTGAAACAAGCAAAAAACATAAGGATTTTGAGAATGATGTAAAAATAGGTGATGACATTTATCAATTGAAGTATATTACAAACACAGATTTGAATTATATCAGGCATCAGAAGGCACGGCATACAAAAGAAAAAGTCATATTTGTGAAAGATTATTTAAATAGGAAAGATGCCGATGAGATGATAAAAGAAAATATTAATTTCATTGATACTGCAGGAAATGCTTTTATAAAAAATAACAGAATACATATTGAAATCACAGGAAAGAGAAAGGAATTGTTTGAAACTATCATGATTGTTCGCGAAAAAATGACTCCGGCAGCAGTGAAATTGAATTTTCTTCTTTTAAGAGACCCAAATGCAATAAACAAACCTTACAGACAGCTGGCCAAAGATGCCGGAATCGGGTTTGGAGGCGTTACAAAAATATTTGAAGATCTCAAGAGAAACAACTATATTGTTGTAATGAATGGTAAAAAGATTTTAACCAATACCCGCAAATTATTTGACAAATGGGTTGAAGGTTATCTCCAAAATCTCAATCATAAAATTATTCTCGGAAATTATAAATTTGGCAAAGCTTGGACGGAGTTTAAAGGCGTAAACAAAACTGAAGCAAAATGGGGAGGCGAAGTTGCAGCTTATAAATTGGGCGGAAACATAAAACCTGCGGAACTTACTCTCTATATTGATCAGAATTATTATGATGAACTAATCAAAACAAATATGTTGTTAAAAGAAGCAAATGGAAATGTCCTGCTGAAGAACAAGTTTTGGAATTTTGAGGATAAAGGAGATATGGTTGATGCAATGATAGTATATGTCGATTTAATCGGAAATGGAAATCAAAGAGATGAGGAGGCGGCAAAACTAATATATGAAACGCACATTGCTAAACATCTCAGGTAAACTTGATAAAAGTTTAACAGATATAATTGCCGAAGTTCAAACGGTATCGGAGACAATGAATATTAAAATACTTCTTGTTGGAGCTCTTGTCAGGGATATTCATTTTGAATATGCTCATGGCTTTAAAAGCATGAGAAGAACATTGGATGTGGATATAGCAGTTATGGTTAACAATTTAAATGAATATAATTCATTGAAAAACCATCTTATTTTGGATTATGATTTTACTGCGACAAACATAACACATCGTCTTAAAAAAAATATGATTGAAATCGATTTGATTCCATTCGGCAAAATGCCTTTCCTCTTAACAAGGCAGAGTTGAATGGTAATGGTCAGGAAATGGATATATCCGCCTTTGAAGAAGTTTATGACAATTCAGTCGAAGTGATTTTATTAAAAAAACCGAAACTGCATATAAAAATACCAGATATACCCGGATTGATGATATTAAAATTATTTTCATACAGTGATAATCCGGGCAGAAGAAAAGATGCGGAAGACATTTACTTTATAATGAAATATTTTGAGCAGACTCTTGAACCAGAAGTATTCCATACTCAATATGAGCATCTGCTTACAAAATATGAATATGATTCTAAGAAAATCAGTATAGCTATTTTGGGAGAACAGATAAAAGCAATTTTGGCTGATGATACTTTGACAAAGTTAAAACATATTATTTTTATAGAAATAGAAGAAAACTCCGATTATTCGCTAATATTAAAAATGAGGAGACACGATGACAACAGTTTTGAACAAATGCTTAACTTTATGAAAATATTGTATAACGCAATTGAGCAATGAGCTGAGGAGACATTTGACATTTCAAAAAAGAAGTTACGAGTTACGAGTTCCGAAAAGACGCCGTGAGCAAGAACAAAAGAGTGTGCTTGGACACTTATTCTGGGGACGGAGTATACTTTATACTTTTTATTGATAGATGCTTCACAGTAGAGATAACTATTGCGTAGTTCAGAATGACTGTGTTAGATGATAGATTCTTCACAAATGAAAATCGCTAATCCGATATCACTGGTCACTAGTCATAAAGACGCTTTGAGCAAGTAAAATCAAAAACAAAAGAGTGAAAAGAAGTAAGGAGATTGCTTCGCAGTGCTCGCAACGGAAGGAGAGTGAATAGCCGACAAGGAGATTCCCACNNGGCGCTCGGAATGACGCGACTTTGTGTGCTGGTAAAGATAATTCGGATGAAGATAAAGATGTTGATTTTTTGGTTGTTTCGGGATATAATTAGAAAAAAGGGATAGATTTAAAGTCGGAGGAATGATTGATTGACAGCACAAAATAAACGCAAAACCTAAAGAGTATCATTAAAATGCTGATAGACAGATTTGAAAGAAAAAACGATTCCGGAGTGGCTTGACAAAAATACTATCATATGATAGGATTATACAGGAGAAAGAAATTGAAGAAAAAGAAAGAAGAAATAGAACGCTTTCTTGAAACTTTCAAAATGATGATGAAAACAATAGGATTTAGATTGATACCGAGAGAGAAAAATCTACAGTCACTTGCTGATCTGAAAATAAGTTATGATTCTGCAAAAAATGAGATAAATAAATTGACATATATAAATTATGAATCCGGACCGCTTACAGACCATGAAAAGAAGAATAAAAATGTGTGGATATTCGGAATAGTCCTTGGAAATAAAGAGGTATATATAAAATTGAGTGATGATTTTGAACATGTAGCGAAATGCTTGTCTTTCCATGAAGCTAAAGAAACACTAAAAAAACCAATGGAAAAAAGTTGACGGAGGTAAAAATGAAAGAGTATTGCTTTAAATGCGATGACATGATGGATGCAATAGTTAAGAAAAAGAAAGAAGCATTCAAGGTTAAGGGAGAACCTATTGAGATGGTGAATGAAGTATTGTTTTGCAAAAAATGCAATTCTGAGATGTCAAATGAAGAATATGATTCGAGGAGTCTTGAAAGGGCATTTGTCGAGTATAGAAAAAGGCATAACATTCTTTCTCCTGCAGAAATAAAGAGCATAAGGGAAAAATATAAAGTAAGCCAGAAGGATTTCGCTTTGATTCTCGGATTCGGGGAGATAACGATAACGAGATATGAAAACGGAATGATTCCTGATAAGCCATATAGCGAGCTTATTAAAATGATGGAGGATAAAGGCAATTTTCTCAGGGCAATAAGGGAGAGCAAACTTTCTGATAAAGATAAAAACAGAATAATCGGAAAGATTGATATACTGGATATCAACAGTGATAATGGTAAATCTCAGAAATTAGAGTTTTCAACACTATTTAAGACAAAGTTGACTTCAACGATTATTGAGGAGTTAACAGCAAAAAAGAGAAAAACGAAGGAAATCAGAATAGAGTGCAACTTTGACCAATGCAAAGATGACATGTACAACGAATTTAACTTGGGAGTAGAAAATGGATAAAGAAAGAGAACCCGGAATATTTTTTGAAAAGGTTGTTTTGAAGAAATGTCTCTTTGAAATACGCCCTGCAAAACAATCGGAAATAAAAAAGCAAGTGAAAATGGACTTTAAGGTAGACAACAGATTGAATGATAAGAAAAACGTCCTTTTCACTGATTTTAGTGTTGTTATAGGAAAAGAAGACGAAGAGATGCCTTTCGTATTGGATGTAGTTGTTACAGGAATGTTTAAAAAAGATGATAAAAATGAGAATATGGATCTTGACACTTTCAGTAAAGGCAATGCGGCTGTTATTTTGTTTCCATATCTCAGAGAGTTTATTTCAAATCTTACCTTGAGAGCAGGATTTTCAAATCCGCTTGTTTTGCCTCCAATGAATATAGCAAAGTTAATGAAAGAAAAACGCATCGCAAAGACAAAAAAGTGATTAATAGACTGAGAAGATTTATGGGGACGACGCTTTACTTATTGACTTCTTCAAGTGCATAAAGACGGTGATGGCGGTGATTGTAAAGTTAAATCAATTAGGATGCAGTAAAACGCCATGAGCCAGAGTGCTTCTCACACCGTGAGCCGTAAGCCGTGGGCAAAACAAAATCAAAGAGTTGATAGTTTATAGTTAATGGTTGAGAGTTGTAGGCGAAGACGCCACCATGCGAAGACGCACCATGTGCCGTGAGCCATGAGCTAAATACAGAGTGCGCTGGTGAACTGGTAAGCTGGTTAAGGCGAAGACGCCACCGTACGCCGTGCGCCGTGAGCAAAACAAAATAAAAGAGTTAATAGTTTATAGTTGATAGTTTATGGTTAANNGTAAAATCAAAAACAAAATAGTGAAAAGAAGCATAAAGAGATTGCTTCGGCGAAGACGCCTCGTAATGGCGGAGCATGACTGGGCGATTTGTGAAGATGTCCTGCATATTGACTTCAACCAATTGATTGTATAATATATAGAAAAATCAAAAGGAGCGGATATGAAAAGAGTCGCATTACTCGTTTCAGCAATTATATTTTCAATAGAAGTATTCTCTGCATATAATGTGCAGTATGCAGGCAAAGCATTTGACGAACTTTTAAAGAAGAACGGGGAGATTACTCTTCTCTCTTCAGTGCCTGCGAATAATACAATTGTTGATAGGAGAATAGACGAGATTGTTTTGACATTTTCGGATGAATTCCTGCCGCTCCAGTCAGTAGAAGACATAAAAATAAAATACACATTGGAGCCGAATGTGGAGGGGATATTCCGCCAGAGAGGGAAGAACACGATAGTCTTTATTCCAGCGAAACCTCTTGCTCCTGAAAAGAAATACAAGCTCACTATTCAGAAGGGCATTCTCTCAATGGATTCCGCAGTTCTCAAAAAAGATGTAGTTCTATATCTTGGACCTGTAAATCTGAAGGTTATACATGCCGCAAATACGACTATACATCCGGACTCATCCTTTTTGATGGTATTTAATTATCCTGTCAAGATATCCGATTTGAAAGAGAATATCACATTGACAAACAAAGGAGAGAGCATTGATTTTGATATAGTGAAATCAAAGAAGAAAAAAGATGAATACGGATATTATTATTACAATAATTACTATTATGAAAACAATGAAGACGACACTCTTGATTTTTTTGCAGTTGAATTGAAGCCCAAAAATACATTGAAGAGCTCAGCCAATTACAAATTAAAAATATTTATGAAGGAGCTTATGCGGAGCAGTCAGGAATATACCCTCTACACATTGGGCGACTTCAAATTTATCCACAGAGAGAATATCGAACAGATATATTATAATTCAAATTCCTACATAAATATTGAATTCACAAATCCGGCAAAGACAGAGGATGTCTTTAAGAATGTATTTTTCATAAATGAGGGAAAGACAGAGTCTCTCTTCGACTACTATTATTCATCACAGTCGCAGTATTTTTCCGCATATAAAAAGCTTGTTCCGGGTGGAGAGTACATGATAAAGGTGGGTGAGAATCTGAAGGATGTTCACGGAAGCAAAATAAAGAATCCGGGAATATACAAACTTATAGCAGGAGATTATTATCCTTTCATATCATTTGCCGGCGGATATATCAGCAGACCTAAAAATCTCCTGATTGATTTTTCATTGATGAATCTGTCGAAATTCAATATGTTCGTCAAAGAGACATCAGTATCGGAATTCATTAAGGAGATGGCAAGCAATGATTACGGATACTGGAATAAAAAGACATACAGAAATTGGTCAAAGAGAAAATATGATTTCAAGACAGAGAATAATGTGCTTTATACGGACACTCTTGATATTGACAAAGAGTATGGAAGAATATCAAAGCTCGGGCTCGGGGTTCTCGAATATGCGCTCGGCAATGACACATACAATATTGAATTTTCATATCAGGTTACTCCTCTGAGGATGCATTCGATAATGTCGTCAAAGAACGGATTTGTAATTCTCTCTGACAGAAAAGGAGAGAATTTTGCAAAAGGAATGTCAACACTCTATGTGTACGGAATGAAGGGAAATCAGCTCTTTTCCATTCCTTTCAAAGATGGCTTCCTCTCAATGAACAAACCGCAGATGAAATGGTTAGAGGTAAAATGCAATGACAATGCGAAGCTTCTTTATGCTGAGAATCAGGGAAGCAAACTTCTAATGACATATTATCTGCCTGAGAAGATTCAGGACACGAGGTCATATATATTCACTGACAAGAATCTTTACAAACTCGATGACTCTGTTTTAATAACAGGAATAGTGAGGAATAAAGAGGGAAACAAAATAAAATATTCTTCTTTGAAGAAGATTCTCTATACAGTGACGAATCCGGATTACAAAGAGGTGTATAAAGGAACTGTCACTCTCGACAGAAACGGGGTCTTCTCACTAAAGCTAATGATTCCCGATTCATTCAAAACAGGATATTATTATGCCTCTTTCTTTGACAAAAAATATTATTCGGAGCAGGTGTCATTCATGGTGCAGGAATTCAAAGAGCCGACATTTGAGATAGCAGTAACAGCTACCAAAAATGGATACTTTTACAATGAAATTCCGTCGATAAATACAAAGGGAAATTATCTGTCAGGAATGAAGATGGCTGGAGATTCCCTTTACTCCACTCTTATTATAAACCGCACATCATTCTATTCGCAGAAATTCCCGGGATTCAATTTTTATATTTCAAATGACACAACGACATTCAATTCACACGCATTTGACCAAAAGGACACTCTTGATAAGACAGGTGAATTCAAATATTCACAGGATATAAAATATACGAATGTGATGAATCCTCTCAGCGTCCAGTATATAGCTACAGTCAAGGGCATAGACAAAGAGGGAATATCCCAGTCAGTCTATTTCACGAAGTATTCAATGGAGAATTACGCAGGATTGAAGATATCCAATTTTACTGACACGGATGATTCCACTCTCTTTGAAATAGTAGTTGCAGACAATCAGGATAATCCGGTGAAGGGCAAGAAACTCAAACTGAGAGTCATAAGGGAGTATTCATACAAAGACTCAGTTCCCGACACACTTAAAGTTGTAAATGTTGTTTCACGCGCAATGGCGGATTCTCTGTGGTTCAAGCTCGACAAGAGGGCGTATTACAGAGTGGAGCTTGAGTATGACAAGACAAAAGTGACCCAGTCATTCTATTACGGATGGTGGTGGTATTATGACAATGACAAGAAGGTCCTCACTGTCACTCCAGACAAGAGCGTGTATGAAATAGGCGATACCGCAAGAGTGAAAATATATTCGCCTATGCCCGAACTCAAGCATTTTTACTATTATAATACTGATTCCATATACGGCATAAATGAAGTGAAGTTTTCAGGAGATACTGCCTTCTTGAACATTCCCGTCACAAAGGATCTGATTAGCGGATTCTTTCTCTCCGTCTTTGCTCTAACAGAGGACTCGACAAATAAACTGCAGATGCAGACAAGCTTTATTTCTGTTTCAAGCGAATCAAAGAGACTCTTGTTTGATATGAAGACAGACAGAGAGGTATATGAGCCGAGTGATACTGTTGAGATAACTCTGGAGACCAAACATTCAAAGGATGTCACAGCAGTCATAACAGTGGTTGATGAGGCAGTTCTGATGCTGACAGAGTATAAATATTCCGACCCGATGTATGCTTTTTACGGATATTATGAAAATCAGGCATACTATGCAAACTCATCAAACCTTGATTATCCTTATTACTATTACGGATACAGAAATTCCAATATGATGCTTGACGGCTGTATGCAGACAGCTCCTTCACAGGCATATAAATGCGAGGAGAAGATCTCAGTGGCTGACGAGAGGGAGATGGGTTCTGATAAAAAGCAGAAAGACGGAGGAGATGTAACCATAGCTCCAATACCGCCGAATGTGTCGATAAGAAAGGATTTCACACAGCTTCCGTTTTATTCCGAGAAGATAACATTCTCGCAGAACAAAAAAGGCGCTGTAAAATTCCGACTTCCTGATAATATCGGAAAATTCAGAATAAATTGCGTGGTATTGTCAGAGGATGAATTCAATGTCAAGGAGCAGAATATAAGGGTTGAAAAGAAGATAATAATAAATCAGTCTCTGCCCCAGTTCTTAAGGCCTTTTGATAAAATAAACGCTTCATTTGTGGTCCTCGACAATACGGGAAAAGAGGGCGATGTGAAGGTTCAGATTAATTCCAAGCAGATGAAATTTACAGAGAATAATGTGAAGACTCTTTCGACAAAGAATAATAAGGCATTGGCTCTTTTTAAGGGAGAGGCATTGTTTGAGGATTCATGCACATTTATGCTCTCAGCGGAGAAGGATTCATTCAGCGATTATATGCTTGTGACAATTCCCGTGATAAATCATAATCTTTATGAGCATTCCGCAGTCTTCTCTTCAAGCGAGGATGATGTGAAGGAGCATATAAATATCTCCAAGGACATTGTCAAAGAGAAGAGTTCAATAACAGTCTCATTGAATTCCACAATAATAGGAGGTATGCAGATTCCTCTTGAATTTTTAAAAGATTACAGATACCTCTGCCTCGAACAGAAGCTTTCAAGGGCATTTCCGTACATCATAGGAGAGGAAGTGATAAATCTCTATAATCTCTCCGACATAAAGAAGGATAAGCTGAGAAAGTATGTCTCAGTCCTCTTGAGGGATGTCTCTGACTGTCAGGCATCAAACGGAGGATTCAAGTATTATGAGGATGACCAGTATGAGAGCGAATATCTCTCTCTTTATGCAATGTATGTGCTTTATTATGCTAAAAAGGGAGGATATAACATAAGTCAGGACATGCTCGACAATGGTCTTGATTATATAGAGCGCCTTATTGACAATAATTTCAATGAAATTTGGAGTTATTCAGAAGGAGCCAAATACTCCCTGCGCGCATACGCTGTCTATCTGATGATGCTCTATGGAAATAAAAATTACAAAGACATAGTAGAAGAGGTTTACGAGAAGAGGGACAAAATCTATCTTGCGGAGAAGGCGCGCTTCCTTCAGGTTTTATCAGAATACTCAATGACAAGGGAATACAATCAGCTTTTGGGTGAGATAAAATCAAATGCGAGAGTGGAATCCGCCTATGCGTATTTCGATGACGGAATTTACGACTGGTGGTTCTTCGCATCCGATTTGAAGTCAACCGCAGTGGTTCTCACTACACTCATGCGCACAGAGAAGAAGTACGAGTATGCGGAGTATGTGATGAATCTCTTCAATCAGAGGCTCAAGAAGGGAATGTGGGTCAATACCCACACAACAGCTCTGGTTCTTGAAGCTATAACAGAGTATTATAAAATTTATGAAAAGGAGACGCCTCTGTTCACAGCATATCTTAAAGTCAATGAGAAGAGTCTGACAAGCAAAAAATTCAGCGGAAGAAAAGACCAGATGTTCTCATACACTGTTGACGGAAAGAACCTGAAGGACAGCATGAATCTTCTTGAAGTAAAGAAGGACGGAAAGGGAAGAATGTACTACACTCTCAGAATGAAGTATGCAAGAAATAAGATAGAGAATGCCCTGTTCAACGGATTTGAAGTGAAGAGAGAGTATTTGGATTTGAACGGCAAAGTCGTCACCAAATTCAAAAAAGGAGAGGTATATCAGGTCAAAATAACAATTAAGACAAACAAGTGGCGCTCATTTGTCGTGCTTGAAGACAATCTGCCTGCGGGATTTGAAACAATAAAGAGGGAGTTTGTGACTGAGTTCGTCAATCTTGCCCATTATAATTACAAAAGATGGTGGTGGGGAGAATTTTATCATGAAGAGTTTTACAGAGACAGGGTGGTGGCGAATTCGATTTATCTGTATGAAGGAACACACGACTACTCTTATTTTGTAAAAGCGAATGTGTCAGGAGAATTCAATGTGCCTCCTGTGAATGTCTTTGAAATGTACACTCCCGAAGTCTTCGGATATACTGCTTCGGAGATACTGACAATAGAGTGAGCCGGTAAAAAGACGCCATGAGCCTTGTGCCGTGTGCAAAAGACGCCATGAGCCGTATGCCGTGAGCCATGAGCCATGAGCAAAACAAAATCAA
>DCUY01000087.1:0-10693 GCA_002327905.1 Caldifarciminota bacterium UBA2202
CTACAACCATCACAATTTATATATCCGACTTTAATAATGACTGAGAGTCTCTTTCAGATTTCTATATCTGGCTCCTTCTTTGCTTTTCTGATTTATATGCATAGCAGAAAAAGCACCTATTTTCTGCTTTCAATGATTTTTCTATTTATCTCTGTGATAATAAAGCCGGTAGCATCGATTATATCTATTGCAATTATTCCTATAGCAATTGTTTTTATTCTAAGAGAAAAACTAAGTCGAGTATTAATTGCAGTCGCCCTTATACCTTTTCTTGCCGTTCTGATTCTCTCTGCGGGAAATTATAGCAGAACAAAGTCATTGTCAGTCTCATCAGTAGGTTCAATAAACATAATGCGGTATTACACATATATGTTCTTAAAGGGCGAGAAAGGGGATTTATACGCAGACAGATTTCTTGATGAATGCACCTCATATAAAGATTCTTCAAACCAAGCGGGTAAGATTGAAAAGTTTTATATAAATAGGTCTCTTGCAGAGATAAAAAAACAACCGATTCAATTTCTATTATTCAATATAAAGGGGTGGATAAATTATTTCCTTGATTTTGGCAGGTATGATTTAAATCAAATAATAAAAGGCAATAACCATGAATCGGACGGGCTTTTGGTAAAATACTCCAAAGGAGGATATTCGGCTTTGATTGATTATATCAGAGGATTGAATCCTTTAGTCGCAGTAAGCTATATTTTAATGATATTCTTCAACCTGATAAACCTTTTATCTCTTTGTTTTTATCTCTTTTTTTGCAATGACAACAGATATGCAAAAATATTATGCGCAATTTATATTTTCAGCATAATGCTTGCAACAAGCACAATTGGAGCATCAAGATTCAGGCAGCCTATATTCCCGATTATGATATATGCTATGATATTCAACTTTAATGCATTATTTTTAGATAAAAAGAAAAAGATCAGTCGAGAAGGGTGATTTTCAGAATTGTGAAATCTCCGGAGCGGATGAAGTAAACTCCCGGAGAGAGCAAATAATTCAAATTGATTTTATTACTTCCCCTATGTATTTCAGCTCCGTTAATCTCGCCGACTCTTCTTCCTGAAACATCATAAAAATATACATTTTTACTGATTGAACTGTTTGCATGAATACACAGAATTGAGCAGGAGCAGTCAAAGGTTATTTTATTGGATGATTCTTTTAAATCAGACTGCGAATTTAAAAGAGTATCGTCTCTCTGCGATAAAGCGGATGCGACTGAATCAAGAAGAATGCCTGAATCATTAAAGTCCAAATCAAAAATCTCTATGGGAGTATCATAAGCAGTATATTCCTCACCTGTGATTCTTATAGCTCTGAAAGAATTCAGATATCCGCTTTCCGAGTCTGTAATAGTATCCTCCATTGCGAAGAATAGAGAATCGGGTTTTAACAGGTAGAAATCAGAGATGTCATAAAGTATGTCATTTGACGGAAATGGGTAATCATGAAATGTTGAAGGATAGCTTGTTCTGTATCCGTCCATATACCAGTCATTTATGAATACAAGGTTATTGGGAGAAGTTTCATTATTTGAAAATAACGCGAGATTGATAATGTCTCTCTTATTATGCGAAACATTCAGCTCGACATACAGCTGAGGCGTATAATCAATTCTGTCATCGCTCCACCAGAATCTCTGAATAGGAACATAGGTTGTGTATTTTATCGCCTGATAGGTTATCCACCAGTATCCGTTGTCTCCCCACGATGTGCCCCAAGAGTTCACGCACCTGAATGCTCCATAACCGTCAGGAGTCGCTATTGAATCGTCAAAACCGACAAGGGTCACCACATGTCCGCCTCTGTTCACGCCACTCTGCAGAGAGACTGCATAAAACTGCTGAGATGAGGATATTGAGTAAAAATTATCATATACATAAATATGAAAGACAGCAAGTTCTCCATTTGAAAGATGTTGTTTTAACTGTGTAAGGTCTCCAAGAAGAGTGTAATGACTCTCCGAAGAACGGTAATACATTGAATTCAGATAATCATCTCTGTCTGGATAAACCGAATAGTTTGTAGTATAGGGCATGTCGGACATCGTGCAGATTCCATATTTTTCTATCATGAGAAGAACATCATCGACAAAACTTCCGTAATTCGCTCCGCCGTTCAGTTGATTATAGAGAAATGAAGGTGAAAACTGGTGCGCAGGGTCAGTCACATCCCAGTCGTGCTCCTGCCATTCCTGAAAAGTTTTGTAATAGTATCCCAATGCCCAGCATGTGCAAGAACCAAGAGACGATTGATTTCCGACAGGAGGAATGCCCTCAGTGATGAAGAAAGAAGAATTGACCTCTGCCTCTGCTTCAATCTGTTTTTCAGTGATAAAAGAGGGGGATTTTCCGTCTTCTCTCACAAGACCGCCGAGAGTGTATTTGTCAATGGCGTCAGAGAATAAAAATACTGCTGAAAGCAAAAGAATAAAAAATAGTTTAATTTTCATACACATTCCATTTTTCTTATTATATATTGCACTGTTTAAAAAAGCAATAATAATTATTGATTAAATAATATTTTTATATATAATTTTCTTTGGTAAATAGATATGAACTTTAAATTAAAACTAATCATTTTATCAGTTTTTCTGATAACAGCAATATTTTGCTCTGCAGAGAGCGACACGGTCTCTTTTTATTATTTGAATACCGGTCTTGTAAATTTCTCCTATGATTATCCTGAGGGAATGCATTATTATGTTGGAAATTTCGAGCTGGGGTTCTGCTCCGCTCTCGGTTTTAAATTCGGCACATCTCTTTTTGCGGCGAAATTCAATGATATAACCTCTCTGATTCCATTTATGTTTTCATATATCCCTTATAATACAAATAGAAAAACATTCTTAAATGAAATAGATTTGACTTTGGAGGCAAATGCTTGGAGAACTTTCAAAAATGAAGATGATACAACTTTAAATATTTCTTACCTTGATGCCAGAATAGTTTTTACTAAAAGAGACCTGCTTACAAAATTTGTCAATCTGAAAATATATACGGGATTTATGCTCTACAATCCTCTTGACTACAAATATTTCAATTATCAGCCATATATCGGAATGAGCATCAGTCTGCCTGTCTTCTATTTCTACGGCTCATTTGATTCTCTTGTGATACAGAACAGAGAGGAATACTTTGAGCAAAAGAAGGACGACTGATTTCAGCATGTTGATTCAGAGCACCCATAAAACATAAAATAAAAGATTCTGATTATTGACAATAATATTTATTCTGTTATAAATGAATCATGTGGGTATATTTTAATGGATTTGTTTACGCTCTCTCCCTTTTAACTTTAATAATTCTTGTTTTTAGAAGAGACAAACATATTCTTCTGAAGTTTGCTTTATCCCTGCTATTTGTCTTTTCTCTTCAGTTTGTTTTACAGCCTCTTATGCCGGGAATTGCAAAAAGAATGATATATTTGATTATTATGTCGGCTGATATTATTTTTGTTTTTAAATTATTTAGATCAATTAAAAAAATATTTTTAAATAAGTTTTTAGCAGATCGCTTGTATGTTCTTAAGACTGCTTTATTCTGGATGGTTGTAATTATAGGAATATCCGAAGGCGCAGTGGCAGTTCTTGCTGAATCAAAAATAATTAAATTATATTCTCCTTTGGTGATAATGGGGAGAGGCAATAATGAGGATTGGAGAGAAGCGCATATTACAGGAGAAAAGTCAAAGGTTTTTGATCCGGTGCTATTCTGGAAACCTGCAGATAAATATCCATACAACAAATACGGATTCAAGGGAGATGTTTTCGCCAAAAAGAAATCAGGCAAAAAAAGAATATTCTTCTACGGAGATTCCAATACAGACGGTCAGGATGAAGTGTCATACGCAAAATTTGTTCAAAGCATGAAGATAGACTCCTTTGAAATATTCAATGCAGGAGTTGCAGGATGGTCATCCTATCAGGGTTTGAAAAGATTTTTAAGCGAGTATGACGAGTGGCGGCCTGATGTAGTCTTCTTCTCATTCGGGTGGAATGACTGCGCAAATGCAATGGGAAGGCAGGACAAAGAATATTCGCCTCCGCCGAAGGTCATTATCAATGTTCAGAGATTTCTGCTTCAATACAAGACAACATTATTCTTTCTGAATCTCATTAAAAAAGATAAAGCAAATTCTTATGAGTATCTTCCAAGAGTCAGCAAAGAAGATTATATTGAAAATATAAATACAGCATATCAGTTTTGCAGAGAGAGAGGGATTCAATTTATAGTTCTCACAAGGCCTTATGTGTATGAAGCGAAATTCTTTGAAACAGACTCTACTTTCCGCAGATTTGTTCCGCTTTATAATGAAACACTTCGTATTTTTGCGGAGGAAAACAATATACCACTTATTGATGTGCAGATGGAATTTGCAGGAAAAGATTCATTCTTCTCGGACGAGAGCCATTTTAACAGAAATGGATATAAACATTTGGCAGAAATAATAACCGCTTATACAGGAGAATTAACAAGAGAGAGTTTGAAGTTCAAAAAATAACTCTTTTTCTGCCGTAATTATTTTAGTAAAACATCATAAAAAGATTATATTTCAATAAATCATACTCGATTCATTTCTTAACCAAAAATTAACAATTCTTTTACTCCAAATTAATTGAGGCAGGTTATATTATCTCAAAATAAAAAAGGAGGTCTCTTGAAAAAACTCGGAAATCTACTCTCTCTGCTTCTTTTGGCGGTGATGATTTTCACAAACATCAGCGCGATTGAATCAAAGGTTTCAATGGAGCTCTGGAACAGATACACAGTCGACCTAAACGGAACTGATATAACCAAAAGCTACTTCTCGCTTGAAAGAGGATACCTCGGAATAGAACCGACATTTTCGGATAAAATGAAAGGCAGATTCACTCTTGATTTTTTCTCAACAGATAAATTTGAAGAGGGTGTCGGAATCAAATTAAAATATGCTTATATGGATTTCGCAATGCCTGTATCGGACATGTCTTTACAGGCGGGTTTAATAAAGACATACTTCGGGACAATCTATGACTGGACTTATGCTACAATACAGAAATCATTTGATGACAAAGAGAAAATAGTCTCATCCGCCGATTACGGAGTTTCAGTCAACGGACTCATACCTGCCGGATTCGGAGAGTATGCCTTCTCTCTCTATAACGGCGAGGGATACAGCAAGGCAGGAGGAGACATTGACGCGAATCCCGCATTTGCATTCAATCTGAGAGTAATACCTTTAACAGGAATTACACTCGGCGGATCTGTTCTTTATGAAGACCACTCACTCCTTGTTGATGCTGACTCAACGGTATCCGACACAGTCAGGATGGTTTATACGGGAGTGGGAAGGGTTGCATTCGGTCCTATTGACATAATTGCTCAGTATGCGGCAAAGGATATGGACGGCTCTTTGGGGGCGGGGTTTATGGTTATGCCTGTAATAAAGATAAACAAACTTGTTTCAGCATTAGACATGGAGCTTGTAGGCAGATATGACTCCTATGACAAGAATACGGATGCTGATGAGACAAATGACTCATACGGAAGAATAGTCGCAGGATTCAACTGGAATCTCTTTAAAAATCCTGATGACGGAAAGCCGATGGTCTTTGTGCAGACAAACTGGGAGAGGACAATGTATGAAGATACGACGAAGGATGCAACAGACAATGTGGCAATTCAGCTCAGATACCTCTTTTCAGGCAAAATGTAATAATAAGGAGGAAAAATGAAAAAAATATTATCAATGCTTCTTTCTTTAACGCTTCTTGCAGGATTCATCTTTGCAGGAGACATAACAATGTCAGGCTCGACAACAGTCTTTCCAATAGCTCAGCTTGCGGCAGAGAGATATATGGATAAGCATCCTGATGTAAATATCTCAGTCAGGGGCGGCGGCTCAGGAGTCGGAATATCCGACATAATACTCGGAAGAGTCAACATAGGAAATGCCTCAAGACAGATAAAGAACAAAGAGACAAAGCAAGCGAAAGAGAATGGAATAAATGTGGTTGAGACAGTTGTTGCAAATGACGGAATTGCAATTGTTGTGAACCCTTCAAACGGAATAAACAAGCTTACTCTTGAACAGGTGAAGAAAATATTTGCCGGAGAGGTCAGCAATTGGAAGCAATTGGGCGGCGCAAGCATGCCGATAGTTGTCATATCAAGAGATGTCTCATCCGGAACATTTGAAGTGTTCAAAGAGCTTGTCCTCAAAGGAGGAAAAGTCCGCGAAGATGCTCTTCTTCTCGCATCAAACAATGCTGTTGCCTCCAATGTTGCAGAGACACCCGGAGCAATAGGATATGTGGGGTTCGGATTTTTATCTGACAAAGTCAAAGCCCTTGAAATAGAAGGAGTCGTTCCAAACGAAAAAACGGTTAATGACGGCACATACAAGATATCAAGAAAACTATATATGTACACAAATGGAGCTCCTAAGGGAGAAATCAAGGCCTTCATAGATTACATTCTATCAAGCGAAGGGCAGGAGATTGTAAAAGAGACAGGATACATACCTCTTAAATGATCAGGCAAACAATAATGAGAGCCGCTTAAATGCGGCTCTCTTAAATACAAAATGAAGACAAAAGAATTTCTTTTCAAATACATCACTCTTGCGGCGGCTTCTCTGTCAATCCTTTTTTTGATGGGAATAATACTCAGCATATTTAAAGAGGGGCTACCGCTATTCAACGACATAAACTTTTCTGACTTTATATTCGGAAGAAAATGGCATCCCACAGACGAACCTGCTGATTTGGGAATATTTCCTTTGATATCAGGCTCCATATTTGTCACTCTTGGAGCATTGCTTGTGGGAGTGCCTCTCGGAGTGGGAAGCGCAATTTATCTTTCGGAAATCGCATCAACCAATGTGCGCGAAGCTCTAAAACCATTTATTGAAATTCTCGCGGGAATACCCTCAGTGATATATGGACTCTTTGGAATGGCCGTATTGGCTCCGCTTGTAAGAAAACTTTTCAATGTGCCGACCGGACTCAATCTTTTCAGCGCATCCATAATTCTCGGCATAATGATAATTCCGATAATATCCTCACTCTCCGAAGATGCTCTTAGCGCAGTCTCAAAAGAACTGCGCGAAGCATCTCTTGCTCTCGGGGCAAACAGAATTGAAACAATATTCAAAGTTGTTCTTCCTGCCGCATCATCAGGAGTCATTTCAAGCATAATTCTCGGCTTCGGCAGAGCCATTGGAGAGACAATGGTTGTTCTGATGGTTTCGGGCGGGGCGGCGATGCTTCCAAAATCAATATTCTCTCCGGTGCGTCCCATGACATCCGCCATAGCATCGGAGATGGGAGAGGCGGTTAATGGGTCACAGCATTTTCAAGCCCTCTATGGCATTGCAATTGTGCTATTCCTGATAACATTTCTGTCAAGCCTTTTAATGCAATGGTTCGCAGGAAGGGAGAACAGAGAATGAAGAAAAGAAAGATTCTTGAATTCGCAGGAGAATGGGCATTGAAGCTTTCCGTGGGTATCTCCCTTGCATTTCTCTTTCTGTTTTTATTCATGATATTTTCAAAGGGAGCAGGCAGGCTCTCAATAAGCTTTTTGACACAGATGCCTAAGAACGGAATGACTGAAGGGGGGATATTTCCTGCGATAATCGGAACATTGTCACTCACGCTTCTGTCAATGCTCATAGCTTTTCCTCTCGGTGTATTGTCGGGAATTTTTCTCTCTGAGTATGGAAAACCCGCATGGCTTGTGAGCATCATCAAGACATCCATAAATACATTGTCCGGAACTCCGTCCATTGTATTCGGATTATTCGGGCTCTCGGTCTTTGTCATAGGATTCAATATGGGAGTTTCGATTCTTTCAGGCAGTCTGACTCTCGCGGTTTTAATACTCCCTATTATAATAAACGCTACTGTCGAATCAATAAAGAGCGTGCCATTCGATTTCAGGGAGGCGGCATTCTCTCTCGGAGCTACAAAGAGGCAGGTGATAACAAGGGTGATTCTGCCTGCCGCCGCGCCCGGAATACTTACAGGAAGCATAATTTCAGTGGGAAGAGCCGCCGGAGAGACAGCGCCGATTCTCTTTACAGCGGCTACATTTTACACAAGAAGACTTCCCAAATCAGTCATGGATGAAGTGATGGCAATGCCGTATCACATTTATGCCTTAATGACAGAGGGAACAGCTCCGGAGTCGCAGGTGCCGATAGCATACGGGACAGCGGTCGTGCTTCTTCTGCTGGTTTTAATAATCAACGGAACTGCAATTCTGATAAGGTACAGAATGAGAAAAAGGAGGAATTGGTGAAAGAGCTGATTAAAGTCAGAGATTTGAATCTCCACTTCAAAGAGTTGCATGTTTTAAAATCAATAAATATGGAAATATATGACAAGACAGTCACATCAGTCATAGGCCCATCAGGATGCGGAAAATCAACTTACCTGAGGTGCTTCAACAGGATGAATGATCTTAAAGATGCGGCGATAGACGGCGAAATAATTCTTGATGAAGAAAACATCTATTCAAGAGCCACTGATGTAACATCATTAAGAATGAAAGTGGGGATGGTGTTTCAAAAGCCGAATCCATTCCCAAAATCAATATTTGAAAACACGGCATTCGGCCTGAAGATACAGGGAAAGATGAAGGGAAGCGAAATAGAAGGGAGAGTAGAGCAGTCATTAAGGGATGTGTGGCTCTGGGATGAAGTGAAGGACCGCCTCAAAGATTCTGCAATGTCCCTCTCCGGAGGACAGCAACAGAGATTATGCATGGCAAGGGCTCTTGCGACAAATCCTGAAATAATACTCCTTGACGAACCGACATCTGCGCTTGACCCTCGCTCCACAAACAAGATTGAGGAGCTCTGCGTGGAATTGAAAAAAGAAGTGACAATACTCATCGTAACTCACAACATTGCGCAGGCGGCGAGAATAAGCGACTACACGGCATTCTTATACCTTGGAGAATTGGTGGAATACGGTGAAACAAAACTGATGTTTACTGTGCCGAAGGATAAAAAAACCGAAGAATACATATCAGGAAAATTCGGATGATGTCATCTATTGAAAAAAATAGAATAAGGGTTAAAATGAATAAAATGACAATGAAAAATCAGAATCTTAAAGATGCTAAGACAGTAGCCGCAGTGGATGACGAAGAGGACATCCGTGAACTTCTATCCATAGGTCTTGCAAAGGCGGGATATAAGGTGAAGACATTTGAAGATGGCTCTGATTTTGACAGATACATAGAAAAGGAGACGCCTGATGCAGTGCTTCTTGACATGATGCTTCCGGACACGGACGGGATTGAAATACTCAAATCACTCAAATCAAATGAAAAGACAAAGAATATTCCTGTAATAATGCTTACAGCAAAGAGCGACGAGACTGATAAAATTGTGGGTCTTGAACTCGGAGCGGACGATTATGTGACAAAGCCCTTCTCTTTGAAGGAGCTTGCCGCAAGAATCAAAGCGGTGTTGAGGCGCAATGACTCAGAAGAAGAGATAAAGAGAATCTCTATAGGAAAATCCGTTGTAATAGATATTTTGAAGCATGAAGTTTCGGTTGACGGAAAGTTAGTAGAACTCACCTCAACAGAATTCAACATACTCGTGATTCTCGCAGAGCATAAGGGTTGGGTCATGAGCAGGGACAAGATTTTAAGAAAACTATGGGGAAGCGAAAAAATGGTTATCGACAGAACTGTGGATGTTCACATTAAGAAGATAAGGGAAAAACTCGGAAAGAGCGGAAGCATGATAAAAAACATAAGAGCCGTGGGATATAAAATAGAAGAATGAAAAACAGATTTTTTCTCCGCATATTCATTTCGCTGTTTCTTGTGGCGATGCTTTCTATGACAATTCTTCTTCTTGTCTCTGTTGACGGAGTGACTAAATATTATCTTTCTACTGTTGAGGATGGAATGGAGAAGAGTTTGTCTGTTATTTCATCAAACACCTCTGCACTTCTTTCTGCCGGAGACACCAGCGCTCTTGATTTATTTTTCATTTCCGTTGCAAAATCAACAGGATACAGACTTACTCTTATTGACACTTCGGGAACTGTCATTCTTGATTCTGACGAGAATCCGAAATCAATGGGAAACCACAAAGACAGACCTGAAATTGAGTCTGCTCTAAATAATAAAGCGGGAAAGAGCATGAGATTTTCAATCACAAGACAACAGGATATGCTCTATATAGCAATTTTGCTGAACATTGAAGGAAAATCCCCCGTTATTCTCAGAATCGCTTCTTATGTAAGTCACACTAAAGAGGCAGTGACGGATTTTTACGGGAGATTTACTCTTATTGCTCTCTTTGTTGTCATCTGCATGGTCATTGTCTCATATCTGCTAACAAAAAATGTCTATGGACCTATAGACCGTCTTGTCACTGTGTCAAAGAGAATTGCGGACGGCGACTTTGACGCAAGGGTCGTAATCTTCAGAAAGGATGAGCTTAAAGTTCTTGCGGAGTCATTCAATATAATGGCAGAGAAAGTTAAAAAATTATTTTCTCAGTCTGAGGAGAGCAGGGAAGAATTGAATAAGATAATCAGTACAATGCACGAAGGTGTGCTTGTAATTGACAGAGGAGGAAAAATTCTTCTTTCCAATGAGGCGGCAAAGAGAATGTTCGAATCGGAAAATATGGAAGGAAGGAACTTTCGGGAAATTGTGAGAAATCC
>DCUY01000087.1:10861-12229 GCA_002327905.1 Caldifarciminota bacterium UBA2202
ATCAGAGGATTTATAGAGACTATGAGCGACGGGGTAGAAGGAGAAAATAAAAAATATCTCGAAATAATAGAGAGGCATACGGAACGGCTTGTGAATATTGTTGAAGACCTTCTCTCTCTATCCTCTCTTGAACATACGGAGAGACTGGAGAAAGAATTTACAGATCCTGTCAAACTCACGGAAGAGGTTGTCAGAATAATGAAGCCCAAGGCGGAGATGAAGGGACTGTCTGTAACATTTGAGCATGACTCTCCACCGAAGATTAGTGTTGATATTTTCAAATTTGAACAAGTGCTTATAAATCTTATTGACAATGCAATAAAATATACAGATAAGGGATTTGTCAAGGTGCGCCTGAATCATGACGAAAGCACTCTTCTTTTGGAAATTGAGGATAGCGGAATTGGAATCAGCGATGAACACAGAAAGAGAATATTTGAAAGATTCTATGTTGCGAACAAATCGCGCTCCAAGAAGAGCGGAGGAACAGGGCTTGGCCTTGCAATAGTCAAGCATATAGTTTTGCTTCATGACGGGACAGTTGATTTTAAGAGCAGTAATGAAGGAACTCTGTTTTTAGTAAAACTGCCATTAAACCAAGAAAGGAGCAGGTGATGATATCAGAAAGAATAAACCAACTTAATAATGAAATAATTGATTTTGCATCGATTGCTGAGAGCATGATAGACAAATCAATCAAAGGGTTGGTTGAAAGAGACAAAAATCTTCTTGAAGAGGTTATGAATGTGGACGAAGAGAAGGCGAATAAATTCGAAACAAAGATGGATGAGCTTCTCTTTCAGTTCATTGCGCAGTTTGAACCTAAGGCAAAGGACTTGAGGCGAGTTCTAATGATGCTACAGATGTCGAATGATCTTGAAAGAATAGGAGACCATGCTGTCAATATATGCGAGAGCGCATCAATGCTGGTTGAATTACCGCAAATAAAAAATTTTAACGACCTTCCCAGAATGGCCGAGATTGTCATTGGTATGCTCAAAGATTCCATTGACGCATTTATTAAGGCGGATTCAGCTCTTGCAGAATCGGTTTGTGAGAGGGATAATATTGTTGATGATCTGAGGCGGAGCATAGCGGCGGAGCTTCTTGAAATAATGAGCAGAGATTCTAAGACAATTGAGAGGGCGATGCACATAAACAGAATTGCCGCGAATCTCGAAAGAATTGCCGATTTGTCGACAAATATTAGTGAAGATGTTATTTTTATTGAAAAGGGAAAAGTCATTAAGCATCATCTCTCCGATTAATACAATAGTCGTAGGGGCGGACCTGTGTGTCCGCCCGCCAGAATCAAAAATCAAATATGGTATTATATTAATTGAATGTATTTAATTTTACTCTTGCATT
>DCUY01000003.1 GCA_002327905.1 Caldifarciminota bacterium UBA2202
GATGTGCGAATGAGCGCCGGGCTTTCGTGCCGCGAGAATGTATTTTGATTTGTTTTGATTTGATTCTGCAGGGCGGGATTTCCGCTTTACGCGACCCTATTTTTTTTGAGCCTTTATATGTTCTTTGTAATTTGCAGTGAAAGTGTGTGTTCCGTCTCCGTTTGAAACATAAAACAGATATTTGCTCTGTAAGGGTTTTAAAACTGACATGACGGATGAAATCGACGGTGAGCATATCGGAGTCGGCGGCAGACCGGGATTTTTATAAGTATTATAAGGAGAAGAAAATTCGAGGTCCCTGTATGTCAGCTTCCCGCCCACCTTGTTTAATGCATAAAACACTGTGGCACAGCATTGCAGAAGCATACCTTTCTTTAGTCTGTTATAATAGACCCCTGCAATAAGAGGCTTCTCTTCATTGAGCTTCGCCTCTTTCTCAATTATGGATGCAAGAATTATATACTGGTATTTTGAAAATTTGAATTCATTTGGAGCAAACATTGAATCGGGAAGTTTCTCGGAAAATTTTTCAAGCATCATCCTGACTATATCCTCTTCATCAGTCTCATCCGAAATATAATATGTTTCAGGAAAGAGAAATCCTTCAGCATTCTTTGAAGGAATTTTAAACTCTTTAAGAATCTCCGCATTTTCGCATAGTCTTACAAACAAAACTGAATCAATATCAGCGTTCTTCTTGATTTTCGATGCAATCTGCTTATATGTAAGACCCTCGGGAATCGTTACCGGCTTGAGAATGACTCTGCCTTTATGTATTTTATCCAGAACCTGATATTCATTTGAGTTTTTGTAAAGTTCATATCTGCCTGCCTGAAGCTTCCCTTCAATTTTGCTTATCTTTGCAAAAAACTTGAAAACTTCTCTGTTCTCTATTACTCCGCTGTCTTCAAGCATTTCTGCAATAGTTGACAGACTCTCTCCCTTTTTTATATTTATTACAACTTTCTCTCTCTGTGAAGATATGAAGACATTTGTTATTCTCTGGTCAATAAAAATCAGAACAAAGACTGTAAATAAAACAATGAGAAAATATTTGAATCCGTTATTTTTCTTTTTCATTGAGATACTCCTCAAGTATTATCATTGCAGACAGGGAATCAACAGCTGATTTTTGCTTGTTTTTCTTTATATCGCTTTTTGCCAGCCTCTCCGCCTCTTTCGTTGTAAGATGCTCATTGAAAAATTCTATTTTGAGTGATGATATGGATTTAAGGTTCTTCGCAATCTCTCTTATTCTGCCTGACATTTCCGTCTCCCGCATCTCTTTATCAAGAGGCACACCGACAATAACAATTTCATAATCATTCTCTTTAATTATTGATTGAAGACTCGAGTCCAAAAAGGCAGTCTCCACGGTTTTTTGCGGCAGAAGAATATTTTCGAGATAGAGGCATATACCTGTTCTCTTCATTCCTATATCAAGTGATATTATGTTCATCTTTACCCAGTATTTCAATGAGCTTTTTGAATATTTCGATTTTTGAAAATCTATAAGCAGTCTTCTTCTGCCTCTCAGCAAGTTCATATATTTTATTTTTATCAGAAAGCAACTCATTCAGTTTTTGAGAAAGTGTTTTAATGTCATTCTCTTTCACCAAATAATCCTTTTCATCCACAGTATAGATTAGTTCCCCCGAATCGGAGCTTATCACTGCGCATCCTGATGCCATGGCTTCAAGCACTGTTCTCCCTTGCTGTTCAATCCATTTTTTGCCGGAGACTGACAAATTCAGAAATATATCAGTTTCCTTATAAAATTCATCCATGTTTTTGTGAGGTATGAGCCCTTTGTATTCAAATTTGATTTTTCTCTCTTCAAGCTGCTTCAAAAAACTCTTCTTATCCTTTCCTTCACCGCATATAAGCAATTTATACGGATACTTCACCTCTTTTAAGCTCTCTAAAAGCCATTCGGTCCCCTTGCATCTTTCAATTCGGGAGGCAAATCCTATGCTCACTTCTTTTCCCGTTTCTCCTCTGTTTTTTCCTGCTTCAAAAAATCTGTCCGGAATTGAGAGAGGAATTACAGGAACAGAATCCCTTGCGTAAATCTCCATCGCGGCTTTTGAAGATGTCTGACCCACTCCCGCAATAATATTTGATTTTGAATTGACGAAATTATTGATTCTGTCTCTTAAAAAAGACCTCTTTACAATGTTCTGCGCTGTGCGTATGATTTTCAGGGGAACATCGGCGAAATGCTTCAGAATGAAATATGACTGCGGATAATAAGGTTCTTCATCAATCCATACAATATCATATTTATTTGAGTCCTTAAAAAGCGGAATGTAGCTGTTTTTCAAAAACGGAAGCCTGATAAGATCAAAACCGTCGGGATTCTCATACTCTTCATTAAATGATCCTCTCCATTTTTTCGGAAACAAGAATTCAATTTCGTCAGTCTCCATAAGAAGTTCGAAGAGTTCTCTATTGTCCGGATTCACATGCATGTGTCCTATAACAGCTATCCGCCTCAAATATCCTCCCGTAAAAATGACACATCACCCGCTATGAATGATTCCACTTCACCGTCAATATCAATTTCAATCTCTCCTGTCTCTCTGAATCCAAAGACTGTTCCATTGATATTTCTTGAAACAGATGTGAATTTAACTCTCTTTCCTATCATTCCGGAATCTTTCAGAAAATTTAATATCTCTTTTTCGGTATTGATTTTATTTATTTCCGCAATTATTCCGCACAAGAGTTCGTTTAAATCATACTCCCTTCTTTTGATAAGAAACAAGGAAGTCGCTGTCTTTGAGATATCCTCTTGAAATTCTCGTATGTTTGCATTTACTCCGATTCCTGCTATTATCGTATCCTCTGTTATTTCAAGCAGGATGCCTGATATTTTCTTTTTTCCAACGAGTATGTCATTAGGCCATTTGTAGATTAGATTCGGCACTCCGGCATAATCCAATGTCTTGAATACTCCCATTGCGCATGCTATGGGAGACAGCTGATAATTGTAATTGATGTCACTGATTTTTTCGGTGAATGAAAAATAAAGTCCTCCGGTTTCCGAAGACCATTTTCTGCTGAATCTGCCTCTTCCGTTTGTCTGCTCGTCTGCCGCGACAAGAACTGAAGTCTTTCCCTTCTTTATGATTTTTGCAATATAATTATTCGTGGAATCTATCGTTTCAAGCAGAATATAATCCTTGAAATCAAGATGTCTCTTAAGATAAGACGGATCAAGCATTATTCACCTGCATACTTATATCAAGGGATTTGAATGAATGTGTGAGTTTTCCTATTGAAATATAATTCACTCCCTCAATAAGATAATCATTTATGTTCTTTTCCGTAATATTTCCGGAGACCTCGATTTCTACACGTCTTTTTATGATTTCCACGGATTCCAAAATCTCTTTTGGTGTCATATTGTCAAGAAGAATTCTGTCCACAGGGTATTTCAGCACATTCTCTATTTCAGAGGCTTCTGCCACCTCAACCACTATGATTTTCTCCGGATATTTGTTCTTCATTCTATTTATGACTGACAATTCATTTTTTAAGACTGCAAGATGATTGTCTTTGATCATTATCTGATCAAAAAGATCAAATCTGTGATTTATTCCTCCGCCTGTCATTACTGCGTATTTTTCAAGATGCCTCATCGCAGGAGTTGTCTTCCTCGTGTCGAGTATTTTTACTCCGCTTCCTTCAGCGAGTTTGACGAACTTGTTTGTTGTTGTGGCTATTCCGCTTAATCTTTGTATATAATTTAAAAGGGTTCTTTCCGCGGATAATATTCCCCTCAGTCTGCCTTTTATTCTGAATAATTCACATCCGCTCTCCACATAGGAGCCGTCTTCATAAAAGTATTCGACAACATAAGTGCCGAAATTCTGCAGAACAACTTCGCTTATCTGAACACCGCTTATGATTCCGCACTCCTTCGCTATCACTGCCGCATTGCCCTCCATATCTTCCGGAATGCACATTTGAGTGGTAATATCAAAGAAAGCTTTGTCCTCCTTTATCGCCTCCATAACATTATTTTCAATTACAGCTCGCGATACAAATTTAAAAATGTTCAATTCTGACCCCCTTTTCATCAATGAAGGCATACTCGCGCAAACCCTTATAATCTCCGAGAAATATTATTTTTTCTTCTTCAAAGACCGCAGATTGATGCGAATGGCCTATAATCACTGAATCAAAATCCGCATATCTGCGGATTCTTTTTATCTCTGCTTTCATTTTCAATATCTTCTCTTTTTCATTTTTGCCTGAGGATGTGACAGAGGAGACTATTCGACCTATTTGATATCCTATTTCAGGATGCAGAAGGGCGAACATTTTCTCTGAAATTCTGCTACTTAATATAAAATCCGCTATTTTTCTGAAAATTGATTTGCTTTCAAACTCGTCTCCGTGGCTGAGCAGATATTTTTTTCCGTATGCTTTAAGCTCAAAGACTCCTGATTTTACTTCCGTATTTAAAAATTTTGAAAAAAAGTCGCCGAGCCACATATCATGGTTTCCTTCTGCTATGTATATTTTCTTGGTTTCCGAGAGATTTTTAATAACATTGAAAAGCGGGAAATAATTTTTGGGGATAAAATTACTGTAATTGAAATAAAAATCAAAAATATCTCCGAGAAGCACCAGAGTGCCGAAAATATCCTTTTTTGAATCTATAAGCTTTATAAGTTGATTCTGCTTTTCATAATCATAAATTGAAATATGGCTGTCGCACACTATAAGAACAGAGTCATTCATCTTTCATCATCCAATCGATAGTTTCAAATAAATCATGTTTTCTCTTCCATCCGGTTTTTCTTTTCAAAAGCACTGAGGAGCCGTAAAATTCTTTCGGCTCACCCTTTCTGACAAGGTCGGGATTCTTCTCAATATTCAATGTTTTCTTTGATTTTTTAATTATATACTCGACAATCTCTTTAAGAGAAGTTCCTTTCTCCGAGGAAATATTGTAAACCCCGCTCTCTATCTCTATCAGTAATTTATATGCAGAGACAATATCCCTCACATCCGAAAAATCCCTCAACAGAGACAAACTGCCTGTCTGTATCGTATCCCCGTTTTTTGCCTTTCTCACCTGTTCTATGATTGAAGGAATGAAAAAATTCACAGTCTGATTTCTGCCAGTATGATTGAACGAACGGGCTATTACGAGATTAAGATTCTTCTCTGTATATTTTTTCAAAATCTCTTCAGCCATTCTCTTTGAATCTGAGTATGCATTAAGAGGAGAGAGGGGATGTTTCTCATCTATCGGAAGATATTTCGGAGTTCCGTAAACATCCGATGTGGATATGAATATCAACCGTGTCTTTGCGCTCTCTCTGACAATGGCATCCGCAAAATTCAAAGCTCCGAGAATATTTATTTTGTAAGTGTCATAATAATTATTCTTCGCCACCTTTGCAGAAGACTGTCCTGCAAGGTGGAATATGCAGTCATATCCGCCGTCTTTGACTATTTTATCAACAGAGGCGCTCTCTGTGGCATCAAGAAAATAAGTTTTGTACGCAAGGTCTTTCTTAATAAAATAACAACCTTCAATTTCATAGTTTTTCTTCAGCTCTTCATAAAGATACCCTGCTACAAACCCTTCGGCGCCTGTAATCAAAATCTTCTTCATAATCCCCTCTCAAGCCGTTCAGCAAGAAATCTCGGAAGATGCGCTTCAAGTATCTTCTCCTGAGCGGATTTTATGTTATATTCAGCTTTTATATAATCCAGGGTTCCCTCCTCATTATCAAAAAGAACCGCACATGCTCTATTGTCTTTATTCCTCGGCTGTCCTACTGAACCGACATTGACGATATATCTTGCATTCTTTTCGCATTCGAGGTGTTCGTCAAACAGCATATTGACCTCTTCATTCTTAAGTCTGTAAATGAGAGGAATATGAGTGTGCCCTATGAATGTAAGTTCAAATCCTGTCACTTTGAATTCATCCTGCGCTTCATAAATGGAGTCTATATAATTCCAATATTCCGGATTTGAAGGAGATGAATGAACAACTGCGAAATTCTTTTCCGCAATTATATAGGGGATATCATTCAGTCTCTTAAGGTGCTTGCGCGACATTTTTTCCCTCGTCCATATTATCGCCTCTTTTGCAGAGTAATTGAACATCCTTATATCTGTTTTTCCTATAACTCCGGCATCATGGTTTCCCAATACAATCTTATCGGTCAGTCCGGTTATTCTCTCCATGCATTCATTCGGCTGAGCTCCGTATCCGACAATGTCTCCTATGCAGACTAGGGAATATTTTTTTGATATTCCGTCTGCTTTTTTCAGCAGTGCGTCCAATGCCACGAGATTTGAATGAATATCGGAAATAAATAAATACTTCATCAGTCCTTGAGTTTTTTTTCGAATTCTTCCTTATTCTTGACAATGAAATCAAGTATTCCGTTTACAAATCCGCCTGAATCATCAGTGGAATATTCCTTTGCAATCTCTATTGCCTCGTCAATCGCTACTACATCAGGCACTTTATCCTGAAGATATATCTCCACAAGAGCTATTCTGAGAATGTTTTTGTCTATCACTGCCATTCTCTCAATCTTCCAGTTTTTTGTTGCATTGTTTATCAGATTATTGAGTTTGTCATAAAAAAGAATAGCCTTGTTTGTAAGATTCATAGCGTATTTCTTCACATCCTCGGTTAAATCATCTTCAAGTTCGAAGACCTCCTGAAGAATAGGCTCTATATCCTTGACTTCATTCATTTCATACATGTAGAGAGCCTTCATCGCAAGTATTCTCGATTCTCTTCGTTTACCCAAGCGTCACATCCTTTTGTAAAGATTTGCCAATTCCAAAACCGTCTCAGCCGCATCGTATCCTTTGTTGCCTGATTTTGTTCCGGCTCTTTCAATTGCCTGATCAGTCGAATCTGCTGTAATTATACCAAAAGAAATAGGAATATCAACATCCATTGCAAGTTTTGCTATGCCTTTGGAAACTTCGGATGCAACATAATCAAAGTGGGGGGTCTCTCCCCTTATCACCGTCCCAAGACAAATCAGACCATTGAGATTGCTGTTTCCTTTTGATTTTAAAACCATTTTTGCTGTCTGCGGAATTTCAAAGGAACCCGGAACAAGATATATCTGAATGTCTTTTTCATCGACAGAATGCCTCTTTAGACAATCAATCGCTCCGTCAAGCAGATTTTTTGTAATGAAGTTATTGAATCTCGCAGAGATTATTGCGAACTTCATTCCTTTGCCGTCAAAACCGCCTTCATGAATTTTTGCCATATTTGCCTCCTATATTTTTTTCAGTAAGTGACCCATTTTTTCTTTCTTTGTCTTCAGATAGCCTTTGTTCTTTTCATTCGGCTCTATCTCTATCGGCAGTCTCTTCGTTATCTTTATGCCATACCCTTCAAGGCCGACAACTTTCTTGGGATTGTTCGTGAGAAGCTTAATTGTTGTAAGTCCGAGGTCTTTTAAAATCTGCGCTCCGATTCCATAATCCCGCAGATCCGCCTTAAATCCGAGTTTCAGATTTGCCTCAACAGTGTCATATCCATTATCCTGAAGATGGTATGCCTTTATTTTATTTACAAGGCCTATTCCTCTTCCCTCCTGCCGCAGATACAGAACAACTCCTTTTTTTGCCTTCTCGATTATCTCAAGGCTTCTGTGGAGCTGTTTTCCGCAATCGCATTTCATTGAATGAAATATGTCTCCTGTAAAACATTCGGAATGAACCCTCACAATGACATCGTCGGAATTTTTTATATTTCCCTTTATTATCGCCACATGAATGTGAGAGTCAACATCATTTGTATATACCACTATTTTGAATTCTCCGTACTCTGTAGGAAGTTTTGCCTCTACCTCCCTGTGCACAAGAGTCTCTTTCTTGCACCTGTATGCGATTAAGTCTTTTATAGTCACTATCTTCATATTATATTTTTTGGCTATCTTTATCAGTTTAGGAAGACGCGCCATATGACCGTCATCATCCATTATTTCGCATAAAACTCCCGAGGGCTTCAATCCGGCAAGACGCGCAAGGTCAGAGACCGCTTCGGTGTGCCCCGCTCTTTTCAGAACTCCTCCGTTCTCAGCCTTCAAAGGAAAAATGTGTCCCGGCTTTGCAAGGTCTGATCCGGTGGATTCCCCGTCTATCAGCACTTTAATAGTGTGAGCCCTGTCATAAGCTGATATTCCGGTTTCAATTCCGTTTTTTGCGTCAACAGAAACAGTGAATTTTGTGCCGTGCAGGGCAGTGTTCGTATCACACATCATTTTAAGATTCAATCCCGAAAGCATGTCTTCCGTCATTGAGACGCATATCAGGCCTCTTCCGTTTTTTGCCATAAAATTTATTGCTTCAGGAGTCACCATCTCGGAAGCCATTATGAAATCCCCTTCATTCTCTCTGTCTTCGTCATCAACAACTATTACTATTTTCCCTTTTTTTATGTCTTCTATTGCTTCGTTGATTCTGCTTATCATCTTATCTCCTGTTTAGAAATTCATATATTGATTTTGTCATTTGATTGATTTCCACATTAACAAAACTTCCTCTCCGCAGAGCATCTATATTGGTTGAACGGATTGTCTCCGGTATTATATCGAGAGTGAATTCATTGTCATAGACTGATTTTATTGTCAGTGATATGCCGTTTACTGATATAGAGTCATTCTCTATAAGATACTTCCCTTGTTTTCCTGCAAGCTTGATTCTCAAATTGATTTTTTCCGGAGTCTTTCTTAAAAAGACCACACTGCCCTTTCCGTCAACATGCCCGCTGACAAAATGTCCTCCGAATCTTCCGTCTGCGCGCATTGCCCTCTCGAGATTTATTTTTGCATTTATCCTGTAATCCGCAATTATTGTCTTTTCCGCGCTCTCCTTCAACGCGCGCACCTTAAAAGAATCTTTCATGGTCTTTTCGCAGGTGAGACAGCATCCGTCCGCCGATATTGAATCTCCTGTTTTCAGAGATGAGACAAATTCCGCGTCTGAGGAGATTGTCAGTTCATAATCATTCTTTACCTTTCCGATTGATTTTATTGTTCCTGTTCTCTCTATCAGTCCTGTGAACATAAGTACCTCGCATAGAGATCATTTTTTATTTTTTTACATTCAGAAAGAACAAAACCCGACATTGCAGGCTTAGGCAATTCTATTCTCTTTCCGCCACCTGAAAGTATAGGGGCATAGAACACCTGCATTTCGTCTATCAATCCGCTTTTAATGGCTCCTGAGAATACATCGGCCCCTCCCTCTACATAAATAGAAATAATATTCTCTCTGTAAAATTCATTCTTGAGTATTTTCCAGACAGACTCTTTTCTTTTTACGAAAAAATACTTTATGTTCTTTTCGGATTTAATATGGTTCTTAAATTTTTCGGACACAAAAATGTATTTTTTCCTTTTTGAATCGCTTATTATATTCTTTGAATAGTCGAGTTTATTGCTGAAATCAAGAATTATCAGGGAAGGACTGTATCTTTTTTTTGTCAGCCGGCAGTCAAGAATCGGATTATCAGTATTGACTGTGTTGGAACCCACAAGAATCGCATCCGTCTTAAATCTCTCTTCATGCACAAGAGTCCGTGATTCTTCGCATGTAAAGTACTTTGATTCACCCCCATTCACATTTAAATAACCGTCGAGAGTGAGAGCGGCTTTAATTATAATGTATGTTTTTTTGCGCGAGATATAATCCTTAAAGTAAGGATTCATTGCATTAACTTCATCTTCAAGAACTCCCACTGTCACATCATATCCCTTTTTTTCAAGTCTCTTTATTGATTTCCCACTGACAAGCGGATTCGGGTCCTCAGCTCCTATAACTATCCTCTTGAATGGAATCTGTTCAATAGTCTCCACGCATGGAGGAGTCTTTCCCCAAGTATTGCATGGCTCCAGAGTGATATATATTGTGGAATCTTTCAATGATTCAAAAGCGGAATTTATTGCTATGATTTCTGCATGAGCAAAACCGGGGCCCTCATGGCGGCCTTCGGATATTATTCTGTTATTTTTAACAATAACACAACCTACAAGAGGATTGACTCCGGTCATTCCTTTTGCTTTCATTGCGTTTTTGACAGCCGCCTTCATGTATATTTCATCTTTTTTCATAAAAAATCCCGATACAATATCGGGGCGGCTTATATCCTTCTTTCATCCTGACTTTACAGTCGGCACCGTAGTCTCAACGGTTCTGCGATTTCTCGCTCGCGGGCTTTACCGCCGGTGGGGATTCACGCCCCGCCCCGAAGGAAAATAAATATTAGCATAATTCTCTGCAAATGTCAAGAAGCTAAGATATGCAAATATAATTAGCCAGACAAAGACGCCATGCGCCGTGAGCGACGCCGTGAGCCTTGTGCCATGAGCCATGTGCAAGAATCAAATACATTCAATTAACA
>DCUY01000065.1 GCA_002327905.1 Caldifarciminota bacterium UBA2202
AAAAAAAGCGCCATTGAGAAGGAATTGAACAATTCCGGAGATAATCATGAGCTGTCCTATTGCGTATTTGGAAAAGGCATCCGCAGAGCCGATTGATATCGCGACAAAAATTGCTATAACCATGAAATCGGCATATGTGAAATAGCAGATTTGTAAATAGTCAATCTTGACTTAATAGAAAGTATCATTATCATATCTTTTATATTTAAAAAGCAGAGGTGATATGAACGGCAGATTCTTCTTTGCAGACATTTCCGGATTTACAAAGACAACTGAAATGTTTATTAAAAAAACACAGTATGGTCCAGAGGTAATAAGGGATATTGTCGACTCCATATTCAACAGGGCTATTGAAAAAATCTATAAAGAAAGCGGATATGTAGTTTTATTCGCCGGAGACGGAATATTGTTTTATCTGAAAGACGAGGCGATTGACGGAGTGAAATCCGAATTTGAAGAAAGCATCTTTGAGTTTAATAAAAAAATGTCGACAGACCTTGGAATCAAAATAGACCAAATGGAAGATCCGCTCTATCCGCACACAGTAAAGACCAAAGAAAGGGAATTCATATATTTTCATCCTCAAAAATCCTCTATTTCGTATGAAGATATTAAAGACAAAATCAATCTGGATTTCCCGAAAATAATAAGAGAGATGAGGGAAAAGAATGCTTTTGGAGAGTTGCGGGAAATTCCTGCCGGATTCATAAACATTTCAGGAGAAAAGAATCCCAATGAACTTAAAGAATTTTTCGAACATCTCATATCCGAAGCGGACAGAGAACAGATTTATGTTAATAAAATTGAATGGGCGGATAAGGGATGGATGGTTCTTGTTGCATGCGGACTGCCGGTTTCAGTTGAGAATGCGCCTCTGAAGCTTCTTAGATACATGAACTGTATAATAAAAAAAGCGGAAGAGGATGGTATTAAAATAAAAGCAGGATGCACATTAAGAAAGGGTTATGCCGGCATAATAGGAAATCAGCGCAGATGGGAGTATACTTTTATTGGCGGAAACATTAATCTTGCCGCGAGAATAGCAGTTAAAGGCAGGGAAATGAAAGTGTGTTCCGATAATGCTTTTGCGGAAGCTTTGTCTTCGGCGGCTGTATTTGAAAAAATCGGAGAGTTTTCTTTCAAAGGAATTGAAGAGGGTATTGAAGTATTTTCATTTTTAAAATATTCAGAGGAGTCAAAGACATCTCTTTTTGTGGGTAGGGAATTTGAAACAGCCTCTGCAAAGAATGCTCTTGCAGAAGTTTCGCCATGTCTTGTTATTTCCGGGGAGGGCGGAATAGGAAAAACCCATTTTGTGAATTCCATTCTCAAATATTCCTCCGTTCCGAAAATGACCGTATCTTGTTCGCCCAAAAGAGAGCCGTTCTATATAGCAATGAAGATATTGCTTGATATGAGGGTCTTTAAAAAATGTTTTGATTCCTATGAGAGTCTTTTTTTAAAAACTGCAAAAATCCAGAGTGTAAAAGAGAGATTCAAATATTTCATTTCTTCATTTGACAGAGAGGCAATTATTATTATCGACGATTCTCAGTACATTGATGTTGAATCAATGGAGCTTTTGAAGTGGGTATTATTTGAGGGAGTGAAGAACATAAAGTTCATATTTATGGGAAGAGATGTGTCTAACATTTCATTTATAAAATCAAAACTGTCAAAATTCTCTTTTCTGGAATTACCATTGAAGGGTTTTTCAGAAATCGGAGTCTCCGACTTTCTCCTCAAAAGCACTCTTTTTAAGCCAAAGACAGATGATGTGAAAGAAATGGCTCGGATCTCCGATGGAAATCCTTTATTTCTCAGTCAAATTATATCATTCATGCAGAGAGAGGATATGATTGAATCCAAAAACGGATTTTTGAATTTCAAATCAAGAATAAAGGATTTCCCATACTCTCTGAAAGAACTGATACTTGTGAAATTCGACAAATTTCCCAATCAGACGAAAAGCTTCGTGGAGACAGGCGCAGTAATAGGCGAAGAATTCACAAATTCTGTTGCGTTAAATTCAATCGGGTCAATGGAGGAGAATTTCGAAGACACAATTATGCCTGCTGTAGAGAACAGAATCCTAAGCAGAAAACTTGAGACTGTCTCCATGTTTTATCATTCAATAATCAAGCAGACGATTTTCGATAGAATGCTGAAAAAGCGAATTGACGAGATATGCGTGAAAGTGGGTGATGAGATGGCAAAAAATTCAGATAATCCGTTCATGCTTCTTCAAGCAGGGGATTTTTACGCGTCGGCCGGAAATATGAAGGCATTTGATATGTACATATCTGCAGTCAATCTATTCCGAAAAGAAAAAAATGCCGTATATGCGTCCCATTCTCTTAATAAGGCATTTTTGCAGAATGCCGGTATTGAGAAACAGGTCGAAGCAATAAGACTTTATCCGGATATTTCAGAGCAACATATAAATAAGGAGTTTCTTGAGAATGCTTATGAAATACTGACAAAAATTCAAGACCATCTGACAAAAAATGATTCATTCGTGTTTGAATCAATAGCATACGGTCTTCTCAACATACTCAGAGATACTGCCAAGGCGAAAAAACTCATGCGCATTTATAAAAAAAAGATCGGCGAAAGACTCGGATATTATATGCTTAAAGCAAGGATTGAACAGGACAATGAGTCACCGAATGAAGCTCTCAGAACATATTTGACTATTAAAAAGAATTTTAAAATGACTCCGGAAGAGGAATTCAAATATTTCAAAGCGGTCTCCTCAACTTATTTTTTTCATACGGCAGACAGGAAGAATCTTGCCTCATATTTAAAAAAGCTTGAACAAGCGGCAAAAAAAATAAAGAATGAATCCTTACTTGCGGAATACAGAGACTTCATGACATCAGTCTTCCTTCACACAAATGAAATGAAGAAGGCGGAGATATTTGCAAAGAAGAATCTTGTTTATGCGAAGAAGCGCGGAAAGACGGATTTTCTAACTTCACTCTACAATACATTTGCAATAATAAATTCCAATAAATTCTTTGTAACTAAAAAAAGGAAGTATGAATATTTGTCTTTAAAATATCACAAAAAAATATACGAAATTTACAGAAAGGATATGAATTTATCAATACTTCCCCTCATTACAACAAATCTTGGAATGGCATATCTGATGGCAGGAGATGCTGAGAAGAATTTCCACTATTTATATGAAGGGCTTCTTTACGGCATTGAGGTTGATCATCCGGTGGAAGTGCCTTACAATTATATACTGCTCTCTCTGTTCATGTACGAAAGGGGGGCTGAAATGGCCGCATTCAATTTATCCGATTTAATAATCTCCTATAAACATAAAATAGACATTGGTTCAACTGCATATTTTTTGAAGTATCTTCAGACAGGGGAGAGAAAATACCACAGAAAAGGAATGTTGATTTCAAAAATGTATATGAAGCGTCAGAATACACCGCCTTTACAGATATATTATGACCTCATGTTTGAAAAATACTATAAAGAGGGTGATGTAAATGGGATGAAGTCGGTTGTGAAGCAGGCTGAATCATTTGAACAGAGAGTAAATCTCAGGCAGAATGTTAAAAATAAATATAAGCAGATGAGACTCATTTTAGAGATTGAATCCGACACGGCGCAAATCAACAAGACGGGTAAGCTGGTGGAAGAGACAAAAAATATGAGACTGAATTCGGTGATTTCTATTATGATGTTATTTTCATTTGGAAAATTTCTGATAAGAAAGAATATCAATGAAGAAGGCATACAAAAAATAATTGAGGCGCGCAAACTCTCAAAAAAACTCCTCTTCTTCAATTATACTGCTGAAATTGATGAATATCTTGTAAAATCAAGATACGGAAAAGAAAGGTTCATAAAGCAGTCAAAAAAAAGCCATGACATTCTCGAAAAAGTCTCGATCTTAAAAGATCTTGAAGAGTTTAAGGCTTTTATTGAAAAATGAAATCATTTTTTCTTGCAGTAGTAAATATCCGGCTCTATTATATTGATTGAAGAATCAACAAAATGATGCACAAAATAAATATTGCCCTCTGAATCCACGCATGGCTTTTCTGCAAAGTTGGAAATTATCTCCTCAGGTTCACCCCATCCGCTTTCTGTCTTCTTCGAACGAAAAACTGCATGTCCGGTGTATCCCAATCTGCTGTCGGGAGTATACCATAATTCATTGCCGTCATAAGTGAGACACGGCTGAAACTCGGTCTTTTTAGTATTCAATTCAATTATTGCAGTCGGGTCTTTCCATTCTCCGTTCTTATAAGTCAAATAATAAAGGTCATAATCATTGCCATTGTAATTTCCATAAAAAAGAAGAGTCTTATCATCAGATATGTAGAACTTGCCAATGTCGTATGTCACATTCAGATCCTCGCCGCAGTTCTTGGTATCAGTATATTTTTTCCCCATAATACACAGAAGTGAAAATATCAATTTCTCCAATATTTCCCGTTCTGACAGATACAAATAGAGTGTCTCTTCACATGCGAAAATGCTACCGTTAAGGCATTCAATCGATTCAAGGTAAATTCTTCTTGGTTCAGTCCTTGATGTTCCGGTTTTTTTGCTTAGCCAAATGTCTGTGACCGTATCAATGAGTTGTTCAGTCAAAGGCACTCTCACATCAGGAGTAAAAAAGAAGAAAAATCTGTTTAAGTCCTTAGTAATAAACGGAGAATCCTCCGCTCCTCTTGTATTGACAGGACCTTCCATGGGAATAGGATTCTCCCAATCGTTTGACTGAAGAACAGGCGGAAAGAGATCATTTTCAGAAAGAACTTCTTCTATATAGTCAGGGAGTTTGTCAGGCCGATTTATATAAAAATCAAAATTATTCTATGATCATGATATCATGAAAGATAAAATCAAAAGAATAAATACCAATTATTTTCATCCAATCTCCTTTTTGACTGTTTAATTCAATTATGAGGAAATGCGGTGATATGTCAAGAATCATTATGAAAATATTTTCAGCGGCTTTATATTAATAAAGAATATTTTAAGAATATATTATTGACATTTATAATTTTAACGGCATAATAAATCAATTATGAAAAAAATATCGACGGCATTTTTTGTTTTTATTCTGCTTCTGATTATTATCTTTTGGTCTTTATTGAACAGACGATTGATTAGCAAATCCTTTGAGTCATTCTCACCTGAAATCAGTGACAGCATAGAGACTCTTGTTATAGGGGATTCCCATACACAGACCGCTCTGAATCCGGCTTTGATGAGGGGATGCATCAGCATGTCTTACAGCGACGAAAATTACTTTTTCACTTACTACAAGCTTAAATGGGCTCTTGAAAAAGAAAAAAATATTAAAAATGTCATTCTCGGTTTCTCTTATCATAATCTATCGATCAATCAGGAAAATGCAATAAAGGAGAGGACGTTTTTTCTTGAGCATGAATTTCTTTTGCTTGATGACTATGGGAAATTGATTGTTAAAAAAAAATCAAATGACCTTTTTACATATTTTAATATGAAATATGTATACGGTCTGCCTCTGAATTTTTATAACAATGATCATCTGATGATTAACTTTGCATCCGATAAAAATGAATACCGCGTTAAAATATGGGGTGGTTATAAGAACATGACCACCGCCAATATAAATTCAGAGCAGAAAAGTAAAATGATTGAAGAGAAGAATTCGAGAAATTATGAAGTGTCGGATTTGATGGTTGAATATCTGAGAAAAATAATTATTTTGTGCGAAGAGAGGAATGTTTCATTGTATCTTGTCAATACTCCGATTCATCAGCTGTACTATGAAAGATATTCTGAGAAAACAGTCAAGAGGTTCTCTTCAACAGCGGATTCTTTAAAAACTGACGGCAGGATTAAATACCTTGATTTCCAATGGTTTCTGACGGCGGATTCATTTTACTATGACGGAGAACACCTGAATGAAGCGGGAGCGGAGATTTTTTCAAAAGAGATGCAGTTTATTTTAGACTCAGAGGAAAAAAATGCTTTTTAATTCCATTCACTATCTGATATTCTTTCCCGCCGTTGTATTGGTATATTTTCTGCTTCCATTTAAATTCCGCTGGATGTGGCTTCTTGCTTCAAGTTTGTATTTTTATATGTCATGGAGAGCAGAATACGTTGTTCTTATGGTAATGGCAATTCTGATAAATTATTATGCCGGGATAATGATTGAGAAGAGCAAAAGCAGAGAGTGGAAGAAATTTCATATGTTCTTCGGAGTCTTTGCCAGTCTTTTTATACTCTTTATATTTAAATATTTCAATTTTATAAATTCTTCGGTTCGTGCGGTATTTGCCTATTTCAATATCAATTATCCTGTCAGCGGGCATAATCTGCTTCTTCCTGTGGGAATTTCCTTCTATACTTTTCAGACTTTGAGTTATACTATTGATGTGTACAGAGGGAGGGAAAAGACACAGAAGCATCTGGGCATTTTTTCGGTTTATGTCACATTCTTTCCGCAGCTTGTCGCAGGTCCTATTGAGAGGTCGACGAATCTTCTTCCTCAGTTTTTTAAAAAGAATGACTTTAATCTTCAAAGAGTGCTTGACGGAGGAAAACTGATACTGTGGGGGCTTTTTAAAAAAATTGTTATTGCAGACCGGCTTGCAGTTCTCGTAAATGCGGTTTTCAATAACACTCACAATTACTCGGGTTTTCAGTTGGTCACTGCAATAGTTTTTTTCGCGTTTCAGATATACTGCGATTTTTCAGGATACTCCGATATAGCAATAGGAAGCGCGCAGATTCTTGGATACAAACTTATGGATAATTTCAATAGGCCCTATTTTGCAAAATCAATATCCGAGTTCTGGAAAAGATGGCACATCTCATTGTCTACATGGTTCAGAGATTATTTTTATATTCCTCTCGGAGGAAGCAAAGTGAAAATCCCAAGATGGTATTTTAATCTGTTTCTCACATTTCTTGTGAGCGGGATCTGGCACGGAGCCAACTGGACTTTTGTGGTATGGGGGGCTCTGAACGGGTTTTACATGGTTGCCGAAACTGCTCTAGGAATGAGAATAAGGAGATTCGAACATAAAGTTAAACTGACAAAGCACAAAACTCTTCTAAAGAGTTTGAAAATCTCCTTCACATTCATTCTTGTGTTATTCGCTTGGATATTCTTCAGAGCAAATACAATTTCGGATGCGTTTTATGTTATTTTAAAAATTCCCCATAACTTTTCAAAAACATTCATGGAGATAGCCACTCTTAATGAGAATACACTTAAAAAAATGGGTATAGAGAGGGTGGATTTTGTAATATCAATAGCAGTGATACTTTTTATGGAGATTATTCATTTTATGCAGAGACATAAGGGGATAAGAACAATGCTTAAGGAGAAGCCTCTTTACTTAAGATATGCTGTTTATGCTATTTTTATACTCGGAATCATAGTCTTCGGAACCTACATAAATTCAGCATCATTTATTTATTTCCAATTCTGAAGGCTTTTACAAATCAAAGCCGATAAACTTTACATGATATCGCCGTGAAGACGTGTCTTTGACCTCTTTATTTTTTTTTATAATATGCTATAATATTAAATTATGAAATTTATGAAGTATTTGATTGTTGCTTTTGTTCTTATATTCGTATCCTCATGTGCGTATTTCAACACATTCTATAATGCTCAGAAGTATTATGAAGAGGGAGTGAGGCCTCTGCAGAACGGAGGAAGCGTCAATAAAGCTCTTCTTGACAAATCAATTGAAAAGTCCTCAAAAATTCTCCAATTTCATGTGAAATCGGAATATGTGGACGATGCTCTGCTTCTAATAGGCAAATCATATATGTACACCGGAGAGTATACAAAGGCTATCAGAAAATTCACGGAGCTTCTTGATTATTTCCCGAATTCGAAATTTTCAGATGATGCTCTCTTTTTCATGGGAAAAACTTATCTTCTTCAGGGAGAGAGTGAAGTGGCAAAGACAATCTTCACTCAGGTTATCGGAAGAAGTAAAGACCACAGGATAGATGCCATAAACGAATGTGTAAACATAATGCTTGAGAAGAATAATTCAAAAGAAGCCGACTCTCTGATAAACTCTCTTTCAGACAGAGACAAGAAAAACAATAATATACGATTCCTCTCCGGAAAAGTAAAATGGCGCGCAGGATACTATGAGGAGGCTCTGAAATATCTGACAAAGGTAAAAGCAGGAAAACTCTCAAAGAACGCGGGTTTTGAATACTATCAGATTATGTCGGACATATATCTTAAAACGAATAACATGAAAAAGGCTGAGAAGTCGATAAATGAAGGAATACGGATATTTCAGGAGCATATTATGAGGAACTCGCTCTATCTTCTGAAGGCTCGAATGCTGGTTTCTAATGAAAAATACGATAAAGCCATAGAACTTCTTGAAGATGTACTCGCTCAGCCCGGAGTCTCGTCAAAGGATTCTCTTATTTTCTACAAAGGTTTCGTTTATGAAACATATCTCTCTGATTTTGAAAAGGCTCTTGAATCATACAGGGCTATTGTTGATATTGAAAAGTCATCCAAGCTTTATCCTGAGGCTGAAGTCAAGGTGAAGTCACTTGAACTGTACATATCCCTCTCTCTTGATTCGACAAGTGAAAACATTGATGAGAATATAAAGAACAGATTTCTTCTTGCCGAGATAAATTATCAGAATCTTAACAGAGTGGATGAATCAATTGCAAAATATGAAGCAATTGCAGATTCATTTCCCCAGACAATATACGCGCCTAAGAGCATGTTCGCTTTGTCGTATATATATCTGAAAGACAAAAAGGATACAAATACCTCAGTCGAATATTTGAAACGGATCATTTATAGATTTCCGAATACGGAATATTCTGCAGAAGCAGAGGATAAGCTAAAGGAGTTTGAAAGTGCGCTCGATACTCTTAGATAAACAGGAGATAGAAGATAATATTTTTCTTCTCACATTCAGTAGAGAAGAAAAATCCGAAATATATCCCGGGCAATTCTTAAGTATCCTGCATAAAAGCAGAGAAAAACTATTAAGACGTCCGTTTTCTATTCTGATGCACACGGAAAATAAAATTTCTATACTGATGAAAAAAATAGGAAGAGGCACAGAGTCAATCTCCGAAATAAGTTTAGGAAGCGAGGTCGATATGCTGTATCCTCTCGGAAAGCCCTTCAAAGAGAATCTTGACAATGAAAAGACTCTCTTTGTCGCAGGAGGAATCGGAATCGCGGGAATTTATTCTTTTATTGACAGAGGCAGAAATCAAAATATCATAATCGGAGACAGAGATGGAGAATTTGAAAGAGTTGCGGAAAAGCTATTTAAAGATTGTCTGTATGTTTCAGAGAGGGGCGACACCCGAAGAAAAGGCAGAGTGACTGATTTTCTTGATATGTTCGAATTCAATACGATTGTCGCATGCGGGCCGAAGCAGATGCTCAATGCTCTAAAAAAACAAGTTCAAAACAAACGTTACCTTGCAGTGTGCGAGGAAATTATGGCATGCGGAGTAGGTTTATGCAACGGATGCGTTGTAAAATATGATGATAATACATTCAGGAGAGTATGCACTGACGGGCCGGTGCTTGACGGGAACAGGATAGTATATGAATGATACACTAGTAAAAATCGGAAAAACAGTGCTGAAAACACCGATTCTCGGGGCAAGCGGATGTTCCGGATGGGGTGAAGAATTAAAATGCTTCAATGATTTTAAAAATATCGGCGGTTTTGTCACAAAATCAATTACTCTAAATGAAAAAATCGGAAATGAAATGCCTCGAATTATGGAGACATACGGCGGACTTCTGAATTCAATAGGATTGGAGAACAAGGGGATAGAATATTTTATTGAAAATATTCTTCCTTCGCTTAAAACCTTCGAGTGCGCAAAATTTCTGAATATCGCTCCGTTTGAAGCGGATGATCTTAAGAAAATGATAGAACTTCTTGACTGCCATTCAGGGTTTGACGGATACGAAGTGAACATCTCCTGTCCGAATGTCACTCACGGAGGAATCTCTTTCAATTCTTCGGCAGATGAAGCAGAGACTCTGATAAAAAGTGCAAGAAGCCTGACTGATAAAACACTTCTTTTAAAACTTTCTCCGGCATTTGAGTCATCTTTTGAAATTGCGGAGAGAGCGGAAGCTTATGGGTTTGACGGCATAACTTTCACAAATACATATATAGGCACTGCGGTAAATGTGAAAGAGAGAAAATTCGTTTTTAAGAACAGGCAGGCGGGTCTGTCAGGAAGCGCGATAAAGCCGCTCTCTCTGATGAATGTATATAAAATGTCAAAAAGGATCAGAATACCGATAATTGCGGCCGGAGGAATAAAAAATCTTGATGATATTCTCGAATTTCTTATAATAGGAGCCACAGCTGTTCAGATAGGAACACAGCTTTTAATTGAGCCTGACATTCTGACAAGATTGTCCCGGGAATTGAATTTATATCTGGAAAAAGAGAATATTGAAAGCGTAAAAAAAATAATTGGATCATTAAAGGAGTGAAGATGAAAATTAATGACCGTCTGATTGTTCCTCTTGATGTGGAAAAATTTAATGAAGCGGAGAGCATCGTAAATGAACTGGAAGAGAATATCACAACATACAAAGTGGGGCTTCAGCTCTATACAAGAGAAGGCCAGAGAGTTATAAAGATGCTTAAAAAATATGAAAAGAAAATATTTCTTGACCTTAAATTTCACGACATTCCGAATACTGTTGTCGGAGCTGTAAAATCCGCGCTTGAGCTCGGAATTGATATGCTGACGATTCATGCAATGGGAGGTTTTGACATGATGGAGGGTGTGGCTAAACTGCTTTGGCAGAGGCGGAATGACGGCAAACATTCTCCTACGGTCTTCGCAGTCACACTTCTCACATCACTTGATAGCGCCTTTTTAATGGATGTAATCGGAACTACGAACCGGTCTGTTGAAGATGAGGTTGTAATACTTGCCGGAGCCGCGCAATCTGCTGGCATAAACGGAGTTGTTGCAGCTCCTCAAGAGATAAAGAGCATCAGAAAAAAATACGGAAAAGAGCTTTTAATCCTAACGCCCGGAATAAGGCCTGCAGGAAGCGATAAAAACGATCAACAGAGAATTGCAACTCCTTTCTCAGCAATAAAGGACGGAGCTGATTATATTGTTGTGGGCAGACCGATACTCCAGTCTGAGAACAAAATAAAGACAGTGAAAAACATACTAAAGGAGATGAGGGATGGACTTAAAAACTCTTGAAAGAGAGCATGTGGTTTTAAAAGGGCATTTTCTCCTGACAAGCGGACTTCATTCGGATACTTATTTTGAAAAGTTCCGTCTTCTTGAAAATCCGGCTATTCTTGTCGACCTTGTCACTCATGCAATTAAAAAAATGAGTTTCAGGGATTTCGATTATGTTCTCGGACCTACAGTGGGAGGAATAGCAGTTGCCTATGAATTCGCAAGACAGTTAAAATGCAAGGCCGCATATCTTGAGAAAAGAGAAGATAAAATGGGGCTTTACAGGGGAACACCCGTAACATCAAGCCATCGTCTTCTTATTGTTGATGATGTCCTTACAACAGGAAAATCAATAAATCTTATGATTGATGCAGTCACAGCTTTCAATGGCAACATAAAATCCATTGCCGTGCTTATTGACAGAAGCAAGGAGACTAAATTCGATTATCCTATTGTCAGCGCAATGACAGTGGATGCGGCGACATATGCGGCGGAATCATGCATATTGTGCGAAAAGAAGATACCTCTCGTAAGACCCGGCGGAAAAAGATAAAAATTAAAAAGGAGGATATATATGTCAGGACACAATAAGTGGAGCACAATCAAAAGAAAGAAGGCGATAGAGGACAACAAAAGAGGAGCCATATTCACAAAACTTATCAAGGAAATAACCCTTGCGGCGAGAGACGGAGGAGGAGACATAGAGGGAAATGCCCGCCTGAGAGCAGCTGTAGCTTCTGCAAAAAAGGCCAATATGCCAGCAGAGAATGTTGAGAGAGGCATAAAAAAAGGAACGGGAGAGCTTCCCGGAGTGGTTTATGAAGAAGTCACATACGGAGGATACGGTTCAGGCGGAGCGGCAATACTCGTGGATGTTGTGACTGACAATAAGAACAGGGCAACAAGCGAAATAAGGCACATCTTTTCGAGATTCGGAAAGGAGCTTGGAGATGTCAGTTCGGTAGCATGGATGTTTGAGAGAAAAGGGCACATTGAAATTGACGGAACAAAGCACAAATTTGACGATATTCTGGAAGCCGCTATAGATGCAGGCGCGGAGGATGTGGCTGACGGTGGAGAAGTGATAAATGTTTTTACGGCTCCTGAAGATTTGTATAGAGTCAAAAAAATTCTTGACGAGAAAAAAATTGAGACGCATTCAGCCAATTTAATAAAAAAGGCGCAGACACTTGTTTCACTCAGTGACAGCGATGCATCTGTTATGATACGATTGATGGACGCATTGGAAGAGAATGATGATGTCCAGAATGTATATTCAAACTTTGATGTTTCAGATGAACTCATGGAGAAGCTCTCCAAGTGAATGTAATCGGATTTGATCCGAGTTTGTCACAAACAGGATATGCAATAGTCAATGCAGAAAAACAGGAGATCGTATCCGCAGGAGTAATTAAGACAAAATCTTCAAATGACTTGAATGAGAGAATCTTTGAAATTTATAAAAATTCCAAAGAGATTCTCGGAAAATATAAAATAGACCACTCCGCTTTTGAAGAATCTTTTTATCACAAAAATGTGCGCACATCAAATCTCCTGTCTCAAGTGCGCACTGCTCTCATAATCAGCTGCATGGAGCAGAACATGACAGTGTCCCTATTCTCTGCAAACAATATAAAAAAGTGTATTACGGGAAGGGGGCATGCTTCAAAGGAACAGGTTCTTTACATGGTTAAACAGATATTTCATCTGACGGAGAATGTGCCTGACGATGTCTCTGATGCCCTTGCAGTAGCATACACTTTCATAATGAGGTCATAAAATGAATTCATTCATAAAAGGAATTCTTATTCAAAAAAATCCTGCAAATGTTGTAATCGAAAACAATGGAATAGGATATATGATGAGAATATCGCTATCTTCATATGATAAGCTTCCTCAACCGGGGGAGCAGGCGGTTTTATACACCTTTCTTTCAATCAAGAATGAAGAAGTGTCTATATACGGATTTGCCACTGAGAAAGAGAAAATACTATTTCTCAAACTTATAGAAATACCCAAAGTGGGTCCGAAGACGGCATTGTCAGTCTTCAATGCACTTGCTCCTGAGGAATTCGAAAATGCTGTATTGATGCGAAACAGCGCGATGATAGCAAAAGCAAAGGGCATAAGCAAGAAGACTGCGGAGACAATAATCCTTGAATTGTCGGGCAAACTCTCCGTTGACGGAACACGGATAACGAATGATGCTTATGAAGCGCTTCTTGCACTCGGATTCATGCAGAAGGATATTGATCCTGTTTTAAGAGATGTAATGTCCGCTGTTGCAGACAAAGAGAATACTGAAGAAATTGTAAAAGAAGCTTTAAAGAGGCTCAGATGAACAAAGAAATCATCACTTCTGCGAAACTAAGGGAAGACATTGAGATAGAAGAGAATTTACGGCCGAAGATGCTGAAGAATTTCGTCGGGCAGAGAAAACTTAAAGAGAATCTTGAAATTGCGATAGAGTCGGCGAAAAAACGCAACGACATACTTGACCATCTGCTATTCTTTGGTCCTCCCGGTCTTGGAAAGACGACTTTATCGTACATAGTGGCAAACGAGATGGGAGTGAAAATATATTCCACAAGCGGTCCTGTGCTTGACAAGCCGGGAGACCTTGCCGGAGTTCTCACAAAACTTGAAAAGGGAGATATACTATTCATTGATGAAATACACAGAATCAACAGAGTGGTTGAAGAATACCTTTATCCAGCAATGGAGGATTTTGCAATTGATATCCTGATAGACTCAGGCCCCTCGGCAAGAAGCGTCAAGCTGAAGCTGAAGCCTTTCACACTAATAGGAGCGACAACGAGAAGCGGGCTTTTAACTGCACCAATGCGGTCAAGATTCGGAATTTCAAACCGCCTCGATTTTTATACTGATGATGACATTGCAGAAATATTAAAACGGTCGTCAAAAATATTGAATATTGACTCGGATAAAGACGGTTTTTATGAAATTGCGAAGAGGTCAAGGGGAACACCGAGAATAGCCAACAGACTCTTAAAGAGAGTGCGTGATTATGCTGTGGTAAAATCAGACGGAAAGATTGACCGGGAGACTGCTTTAAAAGCAATGGAGACACTTGATGTGGATTCATTGGGTCTTGACGACTTAAGCGTGGCTATACTGAAGACTATAATTGAAAAATACAACGGGGGACCAGTGGGAGTATCCACCCTCGCCATATCCGTGGGAGAGACTTCAGAGACAATAGAAGAGGTGTACGAACCTTTTCTGATAATGAAGGGCCTTCTCAAGAGGACTCAGAGAGGAAGAGTCGCGACAAAGAATGCGTATGACCATCTCGGCATAAAAACAGAAGGGCAATTGTTTGAATAGATGACTTCAATTAATGAGTTTGATTATATACTTCCGAAAGAACTTATAGCTTACGAACCGTGCAGGAGAGGGGAGAGCAGACTTCTGATACTCAACAGAAAGAAAAAGACATTTGAGGAATCTGTAACGCGCGAGATACCGTCAATACTCGAATATCCTGCGGTTATTGCAAGGAATACCACAAGGGTGGTTAAGACAAGATTTTTTGCATTCAAAGAGAGCGGAGGAAGAATAGAATTTCTTGTGCTGAATCCTTATGAAAAGGGAGATAAATACAATGCATTGATAAAACGTTCGTCAAAACTAAGAATAGATGATGTTCTTAAAATCGGAGGCAATTCTTTTGTGAAACTCACAGGAAAAAAAGAAAATATTTGGAATATAAAAATAGAGTCAGATTTAGCTATGAAGGAGTTTTTTGAGAGATACGGACATACTCCGCTTCCGCCTTATATCAAGAGAAGCGATTTAAGGAGTGATGAGGAGAGCTACCAGACGGTATATGCCGATACGGATGGTTCTTCAGCCGCCCCCACTGCGGGGCTTCACTTTTCCGAAGAGATGATAAAAAATATTGAGAATTCAGGAGGAATATTTGCTGATGTGCTTCTCCATGTGGGACTCGGAACCTTTGAACCTGTCAAGGAGGAGAATGTTGAAGAGCATAAAATGCACTCGGAAATTTTCTCTGTTAACAGAAAGACAGCAGAGATTCTCACAAAGGCAAAAAAGGAGAATACAAAGATTCTCTCAATCGGTACTACGACATTACGTGTTCTTGAAACAATATTCAAAGAGAATGAATTCTTCGCAGAGACAGGTTCTACGGATATTTTTATCTATCCACCGCATAAAATAAATAGCGCGGATTTACTGCTGACAAATTTTCATCTTCCTAAATCCACTCTGATAATGCTCGTATCCGCCTTTGCCGGAAGGGAATTTTTGATGGATGCATATAAGTTTGCGGTTGAAAAAAAATACAGATTCTTTTCCTATGGGGATGCGATGTTGATAGTATGAATATTTTTACTATAAAAAAGAAAAACAAGAAAAAGAGGCGCGGAGAGATAAAAACGGCTCATGGAATTGTGGAGACGCCGAATCTTATGGTTGTTGCCACTCAGGGCACGATAAAGGCGGTTTCCGCTCTTGACCTTATAGATTGGAAGAGTGAATTTATCATTGCAAATACATACCATCTCTATCTCAGACCCGGTCTTGAAATATTAAAAGATGCGGGAGGACTGCATAAATTCATGAATTGGAATAAGACCATTTTTACCGACTCCGGCGGATATCAGGTATTTTCACTTGCAAAATTAAGAAAATTCAAAGATGACGGCATAGTTTTTCAGTCGCATATAGACGGCTCTCGACACATATTCACTCCCGAAAACAATGTTGAGATGCAGAGAATTATAGGAGGGGATGTAATGATGGTTCTCGATGAATGCATGGAGTTTCCGGTTACCCGCGAATACGCGAAGCATTCAGTCGAGAGAACTGTCAAATGGGCAAAAAGAGCGAGAGAAAAATTTCTCGGCACAGAACCTGTATATGGGTATGAACAGGGGCAATTCGGCATAATTCAGGGTTCAATATTCGCAGATTTGAGAAAATACTGCGCAGATGAGCTTGTAAATATCGGGTTTGAAGGATATGCAATGGGAGGAGTGGCAATAGGAGAATCAAAAGATTATATAAGAGATGTTGTTGATATGGCTGACGAAATAATGCCTGAAGATAAGTGCAGATACCTCATGGGAGTGGGAGAAGAGGATGATGTGCGATATGCAGTGGAGAACGGATTTGACATTTTCGACTGCGTAATACCGACAAGAAATGCGAGGAACGGAGCTTTGTTCACAAAGAACGGAAGACTCCTTATAAAAAATGCTAAGTACAAAAAAGATTTTTCTCCTGTTGAGGACGGCTGCGACTGTCATCTGTGCAAAAACTATTCAAAGGCTTATCTTCATCATCTTTTCAAAGCAGGTGAGATGCTCGGAGGGATTTTAGCATCGGAACACAACATTAATTACTACATGCGCTTAATGAAAGAGATAAGGGACGGAATTTAAGATTAAGTGATATAATTCAATTAATCATTTTTGGTTTAAAT
>DCUY01000012.1 GCA_002327905.1 Caldifarciminota bacterium UBA2202
GACTGAGCTGCAAGATTATAAATCTCGTCAGGATTGACTTCTTCAACCATTTCAATAAGAGATGAAAAATCAAGAAGGTCGCCCTGATAGAATTTTATTTTATCCTTTATATGATTGATGCGTTCGAAATTTTCCGTAGAAGATCTCCTGACCATTCCATGCACTTCATACCCTTTGTCAAGGAGATACTCGGCAATGTATGATCCGTCCTGCCCTGTAATTCCTGTTATCAGAGCCCGTTTCATATTATACTCCTTCTCCGTAGTATTTTTTGTAATAGACTGAATAATAGGATGCAACATCAGTCTTAGCATTATTTACTATGACTCCCTGAATTTTTCTCTTTACAGGGATAAGAAGTTTCTTTGCATGTCTGAGGTCCTTTCTCTTTGATCGTCCCGGAGAGACAACCCACAGGATCTTGTCAGCGTAATTTGCAAGAACTATGGGGTCTGTCACCACATTTACAGGAGGCGCATCCATGAATGTATAATCATATTTTGCTTTACAGACCTCCAAGAGCTCCTTCATTACATCACTTTCAAGAAGCTCCGACGGATTTATAGGTCTTGTGCCGTATGTTATTACATCAAGATTCTCCACGTCAGTGACTCTGATAATCTCTTCAAATGTGGCTTTTCTGTTGATATAGTGGGCAAGACCAATGCCGTTTCTCACATTGAATATCTTGTGGATAACAGGTTTTCTCATGTCAGCATCAATTAGCACCACCTTCTTTCCAAGATTTGCGACAGTGATTGCTAAATTGGTCAGTGTAGTTGATTTTCCTTCGCCAGGTATTGAGGATGTCATTACATAAACAAGTCTTTCTCCCTCTTTGCTTCTGTATTTCAATTGCGTTCTTATGCTTCTGTATGCCTCGGCAATAGGCGCGTGCGGTTCCATATTTGTAATGAGTTTCGACCTCATCTTCTCAATCATCTCGTCCTCTGAAACCTTCTTCTGCTGTTTTCCGCGCTTTCCGTGAGTATTTCCTATGAATGTGATTATTCCGAGAATCTGTTCGCCTGTATAAACTTCAACCTCTTCGGTTGTCTTGACTGATTCGTCAAGGAAGAAGAGAAGAAACGCGACAGTGACTCCGAGAAGAACTCCTGTTATAAGACCAAGAACAAGATTTCTCTCCTTTTTCGGACTGACAGGATTCTTCGGATTCGGCTTTGTAGCTTCATCGACTATTCTTATGTTTCCCACCTCTGCAACTTCCTGAAGCTTTGCCTCTTCGTAGCGCCTCTTCAGCATAAGATAAATCTCTTCATTCACCTTTGCATTTCTCTCAAGACGGGCAAGCTGTATCGCCTGATCAGGCAGTTTTTCTATCTGCCTGTTATATGAATCCAAAACACTCTGAAGTCCCGCCTTTTGGGCATTAAGAAAAGCATTGCCTGTATTTATTTCAATAAGACTCTCAACTAATTGATTGGAATATTTTACAGGGTCTGCAGAGACAAGCCTGTCCTGATATGTCTTTGCGGATTCTTCCCTCAACTGGTCTTTGAGCTGTGATATTCTGCTCTCCATCTCCAGTATTTTAGGATGGTCTTTTGAGTATCCCTGAGAAATATATGTGGATTTCATTGACTCTGTCTTTGTAATTTCAGTTAGAATCTGCTCCATCACTGTTGATTTGTATTTGCTTATGTCGTCAACAAGATTCTTCTGCGTCTCATTAAGGGTCATTGTCAAAAATTCTTTCTTTTTATTATTCGTCTCAATCTCCATAAGAACTTTATTGTAATCTGCTTCAAAGTCCGACATCTGCTGAATCAGAATCTCAGTCTCCCTTTCGAGAGTTGATATTTTGCTTGTTTTTTTGTAATCCCTGAGAAGCATTTCTGCTCGGTTAAGCTCGCCTTCGATCTTCACCAGCTGTTCTTCAAGAAAGACTCTCACCTGAGAGACTGTCGATTTCTGCACTTCAAGGTTCATTTTATAGTATTCATCCGCTATTTTATTTGCTATGTATGAAGCAAGAAATGGGTCATTATCTTTGTAGGAAATTTCAATTATATATGTGTCCTGTATAGAGAAAACAGAGACTCTGTTTCTTGATGCGGACACCTTTTCATAGCCCATCCTCTTCAGAATAGTATCCTCTTTGAATGCCTCATTGACCCTTACAAAGAGTTTTCGAGATTTTATAATCTGGATTTGATTATTCATCATGGCGAGCATACCGATAGGGTCAGTCACTTGAAAAAATGTGCTTCCTGTATTGACTTTTTCAAGCATAATTACGGTCTTAGCAACATACACGGGCTTCTCCATAAAGGAAAAGATCATTGAGATAAGCACTATTACTCCTGCTATTCCTGCAATGATAAACTTATATTTTGTGAATATCGCTATATATTCATTTAGCGACAGTTTTTCCCGTTCGTGTATTTCCTCTAACATCATTCACCTCTTGGTTGGTTATTCAGCTGTAAAGGCATTATATATTGTCACTATTACGCTTGCCACCACTGCCACCTGATATATCTTCGTTACAAAGCTCGTCAGATAGTAGAGAAAGTTTCCTTTGACCATTACAGTGTCTCCGGGCCTTAGTATCGGATTGTGTTTTCTGGATTCGTCTCCCTTATATTTGGCAATGTCGCACAATGTCTTCGTTCCATCCGCATGGAGAATCACTATGCTGTTGATGTTTCCATTCTCATTCGGACCTCCGGCATAGGACAATGCTGTTACAAGGTCTGTTCCGTCAGGAATCAACACAGATTGTGGATTGCCTACATAACCCCAAATATTGACTCTTATCATAAGCATATTTTCTTCATTGGGGGAAAAATAAAAACTCTTCGCATCCTGCGCGGATAGAAGAGCGAAAATCATTGTAAAGAATACAAAGGCGATCAAAACCTTTTTCATGTGCCCTTACTCCTTTTTTATTTTATACCATTATATTTATTTATTAATTTAATGCAATAGCAATTTTTATGCTTCAAAAAATGCCCTGTACGCTTTGTATGTCTCGTAAAGGTCTGCCTTTGAAACAATTTCAAATGGAGAGTGCATTCCAAGAAGAGCAGGTCCGCAGTCAATCACATTTATTCCGTGATCCGCAAGATAAGCCGCTATTGTTCCTCCTCCGCCTGCATCAACCCTTCCGAGTTCCGCTATCTGCCATGCAACTCCAGCTTTGTTGAATATATCCCTGATTTTGAAGACAAATTCCGCATTTGCATCATTTGCACCGTGTTTTCCGGCTGACCCTGTGTATTTTGTAATGACTACTCCGAATCCCATCTTGGCTCCGTTCTGCTGTTCGTGCACATCCTGAAAATCAGGGTCTATTCCGCATGAGACATCGCTTGAGAGAAGATCGCTGTTGCGCATGACTGTTCTTATATTTTCGTATGACGGCTTTTCTCCGACTTTTTTCAGTATTTCTATGATTATGTCTTCAATGAATTTCGACTGGGCTCCTGTGGAGCCGTGCGAACCGACCTCCTCTTTATCAAAGAGAATCGCACATGCCGTCTTCTTGTTCTTTGCTTCAAATATTGCAGTCGCAGAAGTGTATCCGCACACTCGGTCGTCATGCCCGTATCCTCCTATTAGGCCTCTGTCAAATCCCACATCTCTTGCATTTCCCTGAGGCACCATCTCTATTTCTGCTGAAATGAAATCCTCCTCCTCGATTCCGTACATATCATTGATTATTTTCAGCGCATTGGCTTTTACTGCGTCCTTCTCCGTCTTTTTAAGAGGTATCGAACCTACGATTATGTTCAGTTTTTCGCCTTCAAATGCATCGCGCACCGTCTTAGAATTCTGTGATGATGAAAGGTGCGGAAGAAGATCATTAATAGAAAAGACAGGGTCGCTCTCTTTGTCTCCTATTGCTATATCCAGCTTCTTGCCGTTCCTTAAAAATATGACTCCGTACATTGACAGAGGCCTTGCAAGCCACTGATATTTTTTTATGCCCCCATAATAGTGTGTCTTCAAGTGGGCGATATTCTCTTTTTCATAAAGCGGAGAGGGTTTGAGGTCTATTCTCGGAACATCAACATGCGAACCGACAAAATTCACTCCTTTAAGAGGAGAGATAGAGCCTATCGAGACAATTGCGATATTTTTGCTCCTGTTTTCAATAAAAAATTTCGTCTTTGAATTTTCAGTGAATTTATTCTTCACTGCCATTTTTTTTACGAATTCGACTGATAAACGCTCTGTTTTGGAGACAGACAAAAATTCTCTGTAATCATCTGCATAATCCTGAACAGTTTTTGTCTCTTTTTCAGAATACTTAAGCCAGCTGTTTTTTCTTTCATACGCAAGTTTCTTTTCCATTTTTTCTCCTTATTTATTCAGTTATTATTTCACTCTTCTCTATTCCGACTACAACTGTATTTTCATAGTGTGCTGACCTTCTGCCGTCGGAAGTCACAGCAGTCCATCCGTTCTCTTTTATCTTCACATTATATATTCCCGCATTAACCATCGGCTCTATTGCAAGAGTCATATTCTTTTTCAGCTCAGGTCCGGTTCCCTTCTTTCCGAAATTCAGAAAGAAAGGCTCTTCATGAAGAACTCTTCCGACTCCATGAGATACGAATTCCCTCACAAGAGAGAACCCGTTGTTTTTTATAACCCTTTCGATTTCATTCGATATGTCATAAAGATGGTTTCCCTCGACAGCCATTTCAGCTCCAGCGAAGAAAGCCTCTTTCGTTGCATTCACAAGTTTCACTGATTCCTCGTCAGCCACAGGCACAATGAATGTGCGCGTCGCATCAGTGATATATCCTTTGTAAATAACGCCCAAATCAACTGAGACAATGTCTCCGGCATTTATAATTTTCTCTTTAGAAGGAATTCCGTGGACAACCTCTTCATTTACTGAGATACATGAAGCGGCGGGATAGTTTTTATAACCGAGAAACGGAGACTTGACTCTTCTGTCTCTTAAAAGTCTCCTGATATTCATCTCAACATCCATTGTGGTCATGCCTGATTCTATGAATTCTTTGGTTAATGAGAGTATCTCTCCCAGTATCTTTCCGCTTTCGCGCATGAGAATAATCTCTTTGTCTGTCTTAATCTGAATCATATTCCGCCTTCAGGTTTTATATTATTTCCCGATATTTTTTCAATTGTCAGATAGAGGTCGGAGAGTCTCTCTTCAGTCTTCATCTCCAAAACAAATGAAGCATCAGGCAGGAGCAATTCCGACATTTCTTTCACAAGTTTAAGATCATCATCCCCCCTGAATGCAGAGTGCGAATCAGAGAGAGAGTCGTTAAAATGTATATGCGCCGCTTTAATCGAATTTTTTTTATTAGAGCAGAATTTTAGCGGGTCAATTTTTGTTATTAATGCGTGGCCCAAGTCAAAACAAAGTTTTGTGCCACGGCTTAAAGCCTCATCAATTTCATTCTCATTTGATATCAGATATCCGGAAGGAAGATTTTCAAGAAGAAGCTCCACTGAAAAATCGTCAGCCATCTTTTCAGCCTCTCTTATTGAAGCAAATCCGTTTTCAAGACACTGCCTCCTGTCGCATCCTCTCTTTAGTCTGCCGGATAAATGAACAATGACATTTTTGCATGAAAGGCGGGAAGCTGTCACTATGGATTTTTCTAACTCTCGCAAGGATTTTGTGCGGAGCCATTTGTCTTCTGATGAAATGTCCACACCCCTCAAAAATGAATGAAGAGAAGACAATTTCAGAGAGTGCTTCTCCAGCTCCCTCTTAACATTCTCAATCTCCGCCGGGTCATCTTCAGGAAGAATGTCCTCGCATCTCGCCTCGGCAAATTCAAAACCTGAGGATTCAATCATTCCCCAGTCGATTTTTCCATCTCTGAAATAAGCGGTTGAAATCGATGTTTTTCTCATTTAAATATTTTCTTGGTTATTTTGTCCGTTATCTGCTTGAATGTTTCAATCTGCTCATTATCCTTGCATCTCTCCACGAAAGGAACCCCTAAATCAACTGATATCAATATATCTCGCACAAAAGGAATTCTTCCGAGTATGTCGAGTTTGTAGAATTCTGCAAGAGCTTCAAAATTCTCCCTCTTGTAAAGCTCTATTTTTGCCGAACACTGAGGGCAGTTCAAATAAGCCATGTTCTCAACCATTCCGAGTATCGGTATGGAATACTGAAGAGAAAACTGTATAGAGCGCTCCGTATCAACAAGAGAAATATCCTGACTGCTTGTAATTATCACAGCTCCGTCTATTGGTTTTATTTCATCCACAACAGTAAGCGCTCCGTCCGAAAGATTTGACGGAATGTCAATAAGCAGTATATCAAAGTCAGTCCAGTCAACCGAATTTATAAACTGGTCTGCTATAAGCTTCTCCTCAACTCCTCTCATTATTATAGGCAATTTTTTGTCAGTGAGATAGAATCCGTTTGAGACAATATACAGATTCGGAAGAAATTTTACAGGCATTATTTTTTTATTCTGAATTCCGAGCTTTCTGTTTTCGATTCCGAACATTGACGGCAAATCAGGAGAATGAAAATCAAGGTCAATCACTCCCACTTTTTTATTATAGACAGTCGCAAGTATATGCGCAGTATTAGTAATTAAAGTTGACTTCCCTGTTCCTCCCTTATTGCTCAGTATTATCACTACTTTCGTATTCTGCTTATTCATCATTTTTTCACTCCCTTATATGTTTCATACGCATTGTAAGAAGACCTGACAAAGACTCCGGATACAACATTCTTTATTCCGATTCCCTCCGCCATCTTCTTCAAAGCATCAAATTCCTCTGACAGATAATATTTCTGCACTTGATAGTGATTCTTTGTCGGCATGAAATACTGTCCTATTGTGAGTATCTCTGCGCCTGCATCAGATATGTCTTCAAATAGCTCGCCGATTTCTTTTTCTGTCTCTCCGAGCCCCACCATTATGCCTGTTTTTACCGTCATTCCCATTGATTTGGCTTCCCTCAGCATTGACAGTGAAAAACCATAGTCCGCCTTACTGCGCACTTTAGGATAAAGCTCTTTTACAGTCTCAAGATTGTGATTGAATACATCAATGTTCTTTTTTTCTATTTTTTTCAAATTGCTTATGTTCTGTCTGAAATCCGGAACAAGTGTCTCAACCATTATGCCGGGAAATTCGTTTTTTATTCTTGATGACAGAAGATTGAAATATTCCGCTCCTCCGTCTTCTATATCGTCCCTTGTCACTGAAGTGATTACTACATATTTCAGATTCATTTTTCTGACAGCATCAATCACTTCATCGGATTCATCCTCATCTATTGGTGATGTCGGATTCTTGTCTATTGCGCAGAATGCGCAGTCCCGCGTGCATTTTGACCCCATAATGAGAAATGTCGCTGTTCCCGATTTGAAGCATTTGCCTATATTCGGACATTTTGCCTCAGAACACACAGTATGTATGTGTTTCTTTCCAGAGAGCATCTCCCCAACTTCGGAGAGATTTCTTTTAGATGTTAAAAGATTCTTATATTCCTCTGGTAAATGTATCTGTGATCTCATTATTTTTATTAAGAATTACAATTTTTGAAGAGAATGATTTTAGCTCTTCTTCCGAATATGAGGAGAATGACATTACAATCAGTCTGTCTCCCCTCTGAACCAGACGCGCGGCGCCCCCATTGACTCCTATCTCTTTCGATCCCCTCTTCGCCTCAATCACATATGTCTCAAACCTTTCTCCGTTCTCTTTGTCTATAACAAGAACTTTTTCATAATGCAGTATGTTTGAAGCATCCATAATATCTCTGTCTATGGATATGCTCCCTTCATAATTGATATCTGCAACAGTGACTATTGCGTTATGTATCTTTGACTTCAGCATAATTCTGTTCATTAACACCTCTTTTTAATTAGCTTAATATTATATTTTATTATTATAGAATGTCAAGAGAAAATAATTAGACTTTCTTCCATATTTTCTGCTATGTCGTTCACACTTTTTTACCGAAAGACGGATTTTACGGACGCAGACCTGAAAAGAACCGAGAGCGGCAATTTGAGGATTTTAATAACGGTAAAATAAAGCAATGAAGTAAATGTATTTTTAGTATTGTTTTTTAAATTAACAATGCTATAATAATATGGTTCAAATAAAAAGGAGGCAATTATGAAAAAATCAATTTTAAGTACTTTTATGGTTTTTCTATTCGTCTTGTTAGTTTATCCGGACTTTATTGATTATACCGAATATTTTCCTAAAACCGATTTATCAGTTGAAACCAGAGACGGATTTGATCTGATTAAACTCAAAGGATGCTCCTATACCGAAACACACGGCTATCCTCTTCTTCCTGTTAAAAATATATCCCTTTTGATACCTTCAGGAGCTGTAGCAGACAGTGTGAATGTGCTTGAATCGGATATTGTCGAACTTGAAGGTGCGTTTAATGTTTATCCTTCACAGGAGAGACAGCCAATAATATATCCTGTCAAAGAGTGGGTGTTGACCGGACAATCTTACGAAGCATATTCATCTGCATCCGAATATCCGGCTGAAACTGCGGTATTGCACGATACAGGCAACAAATCGGGATACTCAATTGTATCGGTTAGAATTAATCCTGTCAAATATATTGCCTCTGAAAAACGACTCAGTCTAAATCAGTCAGTAAAGATCAGAGTCTTCTTTCACAATCAGTTTCCAAGAAGCATTACTGAAAACCAGAGAGGTTTTTTTGAAAAAGATGTTCTAACGGCAATTGAGAACAAAACAGACATAAAGAACTTTTCTCCGAATATAAAATCTGCTGAAAAAAGAGCAAAATCTCTCCCGCTGGGTTCTTATGATCTGGTTATTATTACGAGTTCCGCGCTGAAACCATACTTTGAGGATTTCGCATACTATAAAACAAAGAGAGGAATTGCCACAGAAATTTTTGAAGTTGAATCAATATATTCCCAATACACAGGCAGAGACAATCCGGAAAAAATAAGAAATTTCATAACAGATGCTTATGCCAATTGGGGAATATCCTTTGTTCTGCTCGGAGGACAGGCAGACTATGAAAATGGGCAGGAAATTGTTCCCAGAAGAGATGCCTTTTATATTACAAGCGGAGCATTTTATTATCCTGATGAAGATACGATCCCGACAGATTTGTATTACAGTGATTTGGACGGCGATTGGGATTTCAATGGAAACGATATATTCGGTGAAGAGACTGACGAGGTTGATATGTACAGTGATGTGTATGTGGGAAGAGCTCCTGTTTTAACTGAACTTGACTGCAATATTTTCATTTCCAAAGTTATCCTTTATGAAGAGAACCCACCGGCATCGGATTTTATAGAACGACTTCTTCTGCCGACGGCTATTTTATGGACATCTTATGACGAAACTATGTGCGGAGAAATCTTAGCCGCAATGGCTCCTCCATCCTATCAAGTCACAAGAATGTATGAAAGAAATAGTGAATTGACTCAAGCAGGATTTAATACTGCTTATAATGACGGCTACGGATTTATACATTATGTGGGACACGGCAATGAATACGGGGTTTATACATATTATGCCGATGCCTTCCAAAACAGCAATGATGTTTTAAATTCTTCAAATGGAGACAAGACCGGTATATTCAATTCAATTGCCTGTATGTCAGGAGCCCTTGATTATGTTTCGGGAGGCAATTCATTTGCCGAACATTTCGGAATACAGAATGGCGGAGGAAGTCCGTCAGCAATGTTTAATTCAAGATACGGGTGGGGAAATCCTCCCGTTTTAGGTCCTTCGGAAATACTTGACACCACTTTTTTTTCAGCTCTCTTTAGAAACCAAGGATATTTTCTCGGTTCCGTACATTCCTACTCAAAGGATGAACACATCACTGATGTGTATGACGGAGATGTTTTCAGATGGTGCATTTATGAGTTGAATTTGTGGGGCGACCCCTCAATGTTTGTTTATACTTTAAATCCCGACACACTTGCTGTTGTTCATAATAATGTTGTCCACTCAAATGAAGATTTTGTTGTGACAGTATATGATAATGACAATATAACTCCTTTGGAGGAGGCATTTGTGACTCTCTGGTGTAAAAATGAAAAAACAGTTTATGAAAGATCTGTCACAAACAGCTCGGGAATTGCTACTATCCATGTCAACCCTTCAATAAACGGCGACACAATGATGGTCACTGTAACCAAGCGTAATTATCTTCCTTATTACAATGAGGCAATTGTTCAGCTTGACAATCCCACTCCTCCGGTTATCTTAAATATTTTCAATGATATAAGGGTGCAGACTCAGACCCCTTCTCTGAGTTTTGTTTCATCAGACCTTCAAAATGATGATATAGAATACATGATTTATCTGGATGATGATTATTTTTTCTCCTCTCCTGATAGTTTTTTAACCGCAGTCTATGCTTCTGCAGAGACGGTTGATTTCACTTTTCCCTCTCCTTTGACTGACAATTCAACTTACTATTTGAAAATCAAAGGACGAGACCCTTCAGGCACAAACGAGTGGGGCGGCTTTTCACAGAGAAAAAACATTACTGTAACAACGGCAATGGTTCCTCTCTCATGCTCATGGTATCAGACAACGGGATTTCAGCTTCAGTCAAACACAATACTGGGCGGAGCGGTGATTAATGATGAAATAGAGATGAGTTTTATCCCTTACTCTGTTAGCGAAACTCTCAATTTTGAGGATTTTGAATCAGGAGCAATGCCTGATTATTGGGAGGCAATTGATGGCGACGAAGACGGATATACATGGTATGTTGAGAACACCGGACAGGCGGATTTGTGGGGATATGAACCTCCATCTGCCGGAAATTACTATGCGTACTATTCTGATGATGACGCGGGAGCATCCAATACTACAGCTGAAGAATACCTGCTAACTCCAGTGATTCCTGTTAATTCGGGATTGGTCTTTGATTCACTCCTCGTTTCATTCGGATACGGTTTTACATGGTATGAAAATACCGAAGAAATCGGAGTTCTCTACAATCTCTTTAAAAACAATTCTTGGCAGGGATGGGTTCTTGATTTCGTCTTTACTGACAATGGAAAAGGAACAGGGAAAATTGACCTTGCAAGCGAGTATCCGTTTGACTCTCTGCAATTAATTTTTATGTATACTGACGGCGGCGCTTGGGGATGGGCGGCCGCATTTGACAACATACTGTTTAAAATGACAAAGCCTGCAGTTAACACTCTCTCGACAGTCATATCCAAACCTGTATATTTCAATGACCTTAATTCTTATAACGGCAGAACAAGCTGGGGCTATGCAAAATGGGAAAAATCACTCCCCGAGGACTCAATAAAATTGCAGATCGAATACTGCAACAGTTCTGTATGGAATCTTATACCGGAATCTGACTTGTTAGGAAACTCACTTGGGTTTTTCTCGATTGGACAAACCGGAATTGTTGATCTGACATCCCTTGATGAATCGGTCTATGATTCACTGCGCCTTAAAGCATCATTTGCAAGAGAACAAATCAAAGCCTCGGTTTATCCTTCCCTGCTTTCATGGGAATTGGGAAGCAGCGATAATTCCACAATGATAAATGAATCGGACATTGCGGCAATCTTTGAAAACAATAAGGTTATGCTCAAATGGACTTTCTCTTCGGTCAGCAGTATTTCCGGATATGAGATTTACCGCACAACTGCTGATAATAAAAACAAACGGATTTGTGCAAAAGCCGTAACTTCAGGCGGAAACAACTTCACTTTTATTGATACTGATGAAAATATTTTTGGAAAGACCGAATATCGGGTGACAATGCACACAATTTCAGGCTCTGTACAGCTTCCTGTTGCAACAGTATTCATAAAACGAATTAAGGAATTTTCGCTGAGCATTAAGAAAAATCTCTTCTCTGAAAATGTTTCCATTGAATATTCAATTCCTTATGATTGCACAGGCAGGCTTTCAATAATTGATAAGACCGGAAGAGAGGTAATGATTGTAAAAGATGGAAGACTCGATAAAGGTTTCCATTCATTTACCCTGCCCAAGGAGCGAATGGCATCAGGAATATTTTTTGCCAGACTCGAGTCAGGCGGTATAATCAAAACAATAAAAATAATAAAACTTTAAAAATTAAAAGGGGGGCTTCAAGCCCCCTTTTTAATTCCAAACTTTTATTTTGTTTTTAGTTTTATCTTCGGATTTTCAAGAGTATATTATACGTCGGTGCTTGATTTTTTGACTTTTTTATTTTTGTATCTATTGTATATATGCCCCATAGAGGCACATTTTATTTCTGAAAATATATTGAATTTGCTCAACTGTTTGTATGTCATTCCGCATCTGTCCCTCATATTTACCAGCAATTCGGCTCTCAGGTTTTTTCCAATGTTTGTTCGTAAGTCTATATCAGCTATACTTAACTTATGGACTTTCTGGAATGAAGCAATCACGTCTTTTGGTTTTTCAAAATTCTCATCAGATTTTCTCAACTTATAGGAATTTTTATTTCTTTTTCTTCTATCAAATTTTCTCAAAGCTGTTTTCATAAAACTCGGATTACCCAGCATTTCACCATATTTTGTTTTTTTTATTTTCAAGTTCTTTTCTTTCCATAAATCCAGCATCTCATAGAAATCACAATTATTCTTGAAAAGCCCCTCAACATATTCAGCATCTGTTGCGTTTGACGGTTTTTGATTAAAGTACTCTCTTATACTTGACCATTTGTATTTTTTAGGATCTTGAACATAACCAGCCCTGTATGGATTCAACATAACATACACAAGTGACATTTTAAAATATCTGTCTCCTTCAATCAGAGTAGATTTGAATCTGTTCTGGAAAACATAGCCCTTGCCTCCGTATTTTTTTCGATAGTATATTGCATAACCGCCATCCAGCTCTTTCATATAAAACGATAGTTTGTTTCCGTCGTTTCTAAGAATGATATGATAGTGATTATCCATAACACAATAGGCAAAAATCGTAATTTTATATTTTATAGCCAATTTGAACATGAGTTTTATGAAGAAAGTTTTATCATTTTCATCCAATAATATTTTCTCGGTTAATATTCCTCTGTTCATGACATGGTGAAATGATTTTTCGAATGAAATTCTTACTCTTTTCATTTTACCTCCGTGTAAAAAAAGTCAAAAAGTCAAGCA
>DCUY01000046.1 GCA_002327905.1 Caldifarciminota bacterium UBA2202
TTACATACTCTGCAAGAATCTTCAGGCATTCTCTGTCGTTATACCAGTCGCCTCCGTCATATTGAATTCTGACAGGAGTGAAATCAAATCCGCTTATTTGGATGAAGATAAATGCAATTGCTATCAGTCTGAAAACAGCCAAGTGACTCCTCCCTTTATAAGATANNTCTTTTGTATCCATAAAAAATCTGCTTCCCAAAATAATATCCACATCTATAATTCTGAGATTTATGAAAAGGTCAAGCTTTTTATTTGAATCATAGCCAATCAACAATGACGGAGTAAAATTGCCTTTAAGAAGAGGATAGGATAAAGAGGAGAATGCGTCAAAGAGAAGAGAATCCTGATATGATAAATTTGCATTCAGTTTGATATGTTTTAAGAAAAGATCAACAGATGCCTTTGACCCAAAACCTCCGCTGTCATAAAATACGGGAAGAATATCCGCATTCAATTTCGTTGAGAAATATTTCACTCCTGAAGAGATTATATTGTCATCAGCCCTTCTTGTATAATTTGCATAAAAAGAGACTTCGGGAAGAATTCTGTAAAGAGCCCCTATCCGAGAAGTCAGAATCGAATCACATATTACCTGCGGAATGATATGAAGTCTTCCGAGATTTATATGATATTTTGAAAATAAATATCCGTCTATGCTCTTTGATTTGTAATTGTATCTGATGTCAGTATAGGCAAACAGCCCGTGAAAATTCACCGCTTCCCGTTCTATTATCTGATTACTGTTATTAATTCCAATCTCCGAATTGAATATTCTATGAGAGTATCCGGCAAGAGCTTCAAATTTTTCCTGAAGGACATTTACATCAAGCAGAATATTTTTGTACTCTCCGTAAAACTCTGTCTGATGCTGTGAAACAGAGTTGTTTTCAATATAAACTCCGGATAAAGAATTCAATTTTAAGAATGAATCCTCTTTTCCGAGTGATGCATAAATGCGGGTTGATAACAAATCGCGTATTATTGAAATGTCATAGGATGTTGTGCCCGGCATTTCAAGAAGGGAATATCCGGTTTTTGAGACATAATCATAGTACATTCTCTTTGACATGAATGAATACATTGACCCTGAGATTTCTCTGCATCTGCCGGATAAAAGATTATCGCCCTGCAGAATATTTTCTGAAAAGAGAACATTTTCAGTATTGTATATATTAAGAAAAAACGGGTATGTCTGATACGATGATTCCCCGTCAGGCATCATCACATCAAAATTCAATGCTCCAACAAGAAGAGGAGCCGCAAGAAGAATAAAGAGTGTGTTTTTTATCTTCATTCCGGTCTTTCTTCATCTCCTCCATATTGTTTTATAAAGAACCTCTCCTGTCGCCTTTTCAAACAAATCGGAAAAGAGAAGAAGAGGAAATCCAACCACATTGAAAAAATCCCCTGAAATCTTTTCTATGAAGAGGGAGGCCTCCTCCTGAACAGCATAAGCACCTGCTTTATCCATATATTCCGCTCTGTCAAGATATGAGTCAATTTCCTTTGATTTTATCTTTCTGAAAAAAACATCAGTCTTCTGCACTCCTGAAAAACTCTCTCCTTTACAAATCAAGGTCAAACCGGTATAAACAGAGTGTTTTTTCCCAGAAAGCAGGGTAATCATCTTTTTTGCCGAAATTCTTGACACAGGTTTTCCGATTATCTTCTTGTCTATATAAACAATTGTGTCAGCCCCTATTACAAGCTCATCCTTATTCGACACAGCGCTCTCTGCTTTATGCTTTGAACAGAGTTTTACAAATGAAAACGGGCTCTTCACATCAAAATGCTCTTCTGTGTGTCTGTGTTTTCTTACTTCAAACTTCAAGCCCATTTCCGTGAGCATCTTTATTCTTCTCGGGGACTCTGACGCAAGGATTATTTTCATCTGGATTTATCTTCTATTTTTCTTATTACTCTGCATGGATTTCCCACAGCTATGACATTATCAGGAATGTCTTTTGTCACAACCGAACCTGCGCCCACTATGCTGTTCTCTCCCACAGTCACACTTGAAAGAACAACCGAATTTGTTCCTATTGAAGCTCCTTTTTTTATAAAAGTCCTCTCCACCTTCCAATCCGATTCAGTCTGGAGCGCTCCTGATTTTGTAATTGCTCTCGGATACTTGTCATTAATGAACATCACTCCATGGCCTATAAATACATTGTCCTCTATTTTAACTCCCTCGCACACAAACGAATGGGAGGATATTTTGCAATTTTTTCCTATTTCAGCATTCTTCTGTATTTCAACAAATGCACCCACCTTTGTATTGTCTCCTATTTTACAGCCGTATAGATTTGTGAATTGAAATACTTTTACATTCTTGCCCATCTTGACGCTGTCTGCTATGCATCTAAAATCCTTTTCCTTCTCTGCCATTTTCACTCCTTATTGCTTTTTGAATAAAAAAAAAGGGGGAAGCAAGCTTCCCCCAGAACCGTTAAGAAGGTCTCTTACTTCACAGCGGTCTTTAACTTTGCACCGGCTTTGAAATGTGGCACCTTTTTGGCTTTGATCTTGATGACTTCTTTTGTCTGTGGATTGATGCCCTTGCGTGCCTTTCTGTTCTTCACTGTGAATGTGCCGAAACCGACAAGTGTGACCGGCTTGTTCTTTTTGAGTGAGCCTTCGATGCTCTTGAACACTGTGTCGATTGCGTCGTTTGCCTGCTTCTTCGAAATGCCGACTTCTTTTGCGACTACTTCGATCATGTCCTTCTTGTTCATCTTCTAACCTCCTTGGTTAAAGTGTCTTCTATTTAGCTTGATATTAAAGGATTTTAGAATTTTTGTCAAGGGGGTATTTGATTTTTTCGCTCTATCAGTGAATCACGGGAGAAGTGCTCCGAAAATCCCTTTATCCAACGATACTTCGGGTATGTCAACAAGAGAAATATAGAAGTCGTATTTGAATGTGCTGGAATATGTTGAAACTCTGAAACTCGCTTTCCAGCAGTGTATCGAACGATTCATAGTGATTGTGGTTGAAACGAGTTCTCTGTTGAGAATGTCATACAGCATGCTCATTTGAAAGGAGAGATTCTTTCCCACATCCATGCCCACTGAACCGCTGAGCCTGTCCGAAATGACAGCGGAATCATTTTTTTCTGTTGCATTGCTCAGAGAAAGGCTTATTTTGTTTTCTGAGAGCGGATTAAATAAATTGAGGTTCGATGCTATTGTATAACCCAATCTGTAATCTTTAGTGTAAGGATTAATGCTTGCATTGAAAAGAAAATTTATCGGCTTGTCAGGAACAACGGATAGATTTGCCCCCACTGACGAAAAAGAATCCGTCTCCATATTGTATGAGACATTAAATGAATTCCTGAGAAGAATATCTTTTGCCTCCCGCCTCTTCCCCTCAAAAAGATTCGTTANNCTTCCCTGCGAAAAAGAGATATCCGGAATGAATGTGTGTCTGAATTTTTCATAGAAGAAGAGTCCGAACAATGACACTCCGTAAATCTGCGTATTAAGACTCACGGAGCCGTTTGCGCTCAATGCCGAAATATCCGCATTTGAATTTATTGTATGGTTCAAAGACGCCGCAGGAGTCAGATTTAAATATTTAAAAAGTTTGTATGAAGTGTCGAACCTGTTGTTCAAACTTGTGTTTATGCTGTTTGTATCCGACAGGGAATCCGCATAATATGTGTTGTCAAAAGAATGCGAGTGATAATAATTGATGCCGTTATCAAGAATATATTTGACTTTCAAAAAAGTCACTTTCCTTAAATATCCGCTATATGACGGGAGTTTCATATTCACACTGTTTGTTGCGAAGTTTTCGTTTCTCTGCACTGACAAATAACTGCTGTATGAACCGAAATCTTTTGACAGAGAGAGAAACGATTCCGCATTTCTTTTAAGAACAATTGCTGTGGTGTCCGTATAATCCGTCTGCGTGGCTATATCAGACGCTATATCCCATCTGCTTTTTAGAGAGATGCCTGCCGGAAGAGCATGGGAATAATCTCCCTGCACGCTCCACCTTTTTGCTCCTGATAATTCATTTATGTATTCACTTGTAAGAGATGCGGACAAGAGCGGAGTCACCAAAACATTCAGTTCATACCTGCCCGCCACTCCACGTTTTTCATAAAGGTCTATTGAAAATGTCATATCGGAAAAATCATTTGTCGCATAAAAATATGATACATCTTTCAGGTATTTCCCGTCATTTGGATTGTATCCCGCCTTAGGCATTAAAAATCCGCTCTTTCTTGTAGTCGCCACAGGCAAAACAAAGAAAGGAACTGCCATAATGGGGACATTTTTTACAAACATTACGAAGGGGCGCACAATCACTCTGTCATTCTGATAGAGATGCATTCTGCTCGCATAAAAAGAATAGTGCGGAGTATCCGCAGAACAAGTCGTAAAATGCCCATTATAAATAAAATATTCATTCTCTTTGAATGTTGATATTTTTTCTCCCCTTAGATATCCCTTGTCTATTTTCGTCTTCGCATGAAATATGCTTCCTGTCTTTTTTTCATAATTGAAAGTAATCGAATCTCCGCTGATGTCAAAATCATTCATTTTCAAATTTATATTGCCCTTTCCGAAGAGCATTTTATCCTTTTGATAAACCAATACAGTATCGCCTGTCAGATCAAATCCCGATGAATTTATTTTAATGGAATCGCAGAGGAGAATGGACTTCTCTTCATTGTCATAAATTATTTTCTTTGCAATGTAATTGATTTTTTCAGAGTATATCGGCGCTGAAAGAATCATCAGCGCATATAAAAGAAAAAGACTAAGTCTTTTGTTCATTCCTTTCAAGGTACATCATAAGAATGAGAATGCATACTCCAATAAATACTGATGAGTCAGCCACATTGAATATGGCAAATCTGTGCTGTTTTATTCCAAAATCAAAAAAATCAATGACCTCCCTGTATTTTATCCTGTCAAATCCATTTCCGAATGCACCTCCGATTATCATGGAAAGAGCCGTCACTTTTGCCCACTGAAATGATGTTCTGTAAAAATATATTGTCACGAATATCACTGCGAGAGCCCAGAGTGACATCATTATCCAGTATCCTCCGAGATTCAGTGAAAATGCGGCATAGGGATTTCTCACATAAGTGAACCTGAAGAATGTTCCGATGACATTCATTGATTCTCCCTCATAAAGATTCCTTGATATGATAATTTTGGAAAGTCTGTCCAGAAAGAGCGCCAGAAGCGCCACAGGAAGACCGAGAATTATCTTCTTCTTCATTTTTTCCTTGTTTTGTCCGAACATTTTATGCACGAACGGACGAAGGGAATTGCTTTGAGTCTCTTATCCGATATCTCTTCTCCGCAGATTTCGCAGACTCCGTAAGTGTTGTCATTCATTTTAATCAGAGCCTCGTCTATCTCCCGAATCTCCTCCATCACCTTATTCATATTTATGGTGTTGCTCTCAAGCATTGCCGCATCAGTGCCTATATCAGCGCTGTGATACGGATATGTCGATGTTTCAGAATTATTGTAATCATTTGAACTCAACTGCTCTTCAAATCCTTTAAGGATATTCTCTTTTTCCTGCTTCAGTTTTTTGAGTATCTCCTCAAATGTTTTTTTTGTCTTCTTGTCCATTTACACCTCCGATTTTACTGCCTCAGCGCATTTTTCGCAGAGCTGCGGATGTTCGGCATCTTTGCCTACAGTATCCAGATACAACCAGCATCTCGCGCATTTTTCGCCTTTTGCTTTTTCTGCCTTCAATGCGTAGGATAGTTTCCTGTCCTGAAACTCCTCGCCGGTCTCTTTATTTATTCTCACATTCGACACTATGAATATTTGATTCAATATCTCTTTATACTCTTCTAAAAGTTCCTTTGTTTCATCATTGAGAGGATTCAGAATAATGTCAGCCTCGACTGATTTCCCTATCTCTCCGCTGTTTCTCATCTTTTCAAGAGCCATAAGGGAGTTTCCCCTGATTGAGAGAAGAAGCTCAAAATCATTTTCAATTTTTTCATCAAGATATAAGTCAAAATCTCCGTTAATCACTTCCATGTGGATTGATTTTTTCTTATTAGGTTTTTTAAAATGCATATATGCCTGCTCCGCAGTGAAAGGAAGAATCGGCGCAATCTGCTTTAGCATATCGTCAAGAAGAAGATATACCGTAAAAAGCCCCGACCTTCTGTCAAGCGAGTTTTTTGAATATGTGTAGAGTCTGTCTTTTAGCACATCAAGATAGAATGACGAAAGGTCATTGACTATGAAATTATAATACTCTCTGAACACTTTATGGAATTCATATTCATCATAATATTCGAGAATCCTCTTTCTTGTCTTTGCATACCTGTTTAGAATATATCTGTCAAGCTTGTGCATTTTATTTTTTTCTATGGACACATCAGCAAGGTCATTTTCTCCGAGATTCCCAAGCATGAATCTGATTGTATTTCTTATCTTGAAATAAGTATCAAGAGATGTCCTTAAAAGCTCTTCGCCGAACGGAGCATCCGAAGTATAATCGATTGATGCGAACCAGAGGCGGATTATCTCTGCTCCGTATTTTTTGCATATCATTTCCGGAGAGAAGACATTTCCCAATGATTTGGACATCTTCTTCATATTTTTGTCAAGTATCAGTCCGTGCGTCAGAACCTCTTTATACGGCGCTCTGTCATCAGTCGCAGTAGAGACAATGAGAGAGACCTGAAACCATCCGCGGTGCTGGTCCACAGCTTCAAGATAAAGGTCGGAAGGCCAATGTAGCTCCATGCGTTTTTTTACAACTGCGGAATGGCTTAGAGCAGAATCAAACCAAACATCGAATATGTTCGTCTCTTTTTCAAATTCACCAAAGCCGCAATGTTCGCATTTTATCTCTCCCACAAGATCTTTCACTTCCATTTCAAACCAGATGTCAGAACCGTGTTCAAGCACCATGTCGCGCACTTTGTCAATGGTTGATTTTTGAATATGCGGCTTTCCGCATTTTTTGCAGTATAATATGGGAAGAGGAACTCCCCATGATCGTTGTCTTGATAAGCACCAGTCAGGCCTTGTCTTCACCATATTATAAATTCTGTCCTTAGACCATCCGGGTATCCATTTTGTATTGTCAATTTCAGTCAGAAGCCTCTCCCTGAGGTCTGCATTTTCAACATTGAGGAACCACTGCTCTGTCGCTCGGAATATAAGTTCGCTTTTGCATCTCCAGCACACCGGATAAGAATGAATGAATTTCTCGCTGAATATTAAGCTTCCCTCATTCCTCAGGTCATCTATAATCGCGCTGTTTGATGCGAATACATTCATGCCTGCGTATTTTTCAACCGAAGAGCCGAATTTTCCGTCCTTCTCCACAGGAGAAATTATATCAAGATTGAATTTAATGCCGGCTTGATAATCGTCATACCCGTGCCCGGGAGCTATATGCACTATTCCTGTTCCCGTGTCAGTTGTTACAAAATCAGCTGTTATCACCCTGCCCTTCTTCTTCTTGTCAATAGGATGAACATACTCTTTGTTCATATAATCTTTAGCTTTTGTCTCTTTTACTATGCGCATATCCTTGTCATTCAGTTTTCCTTTGACTGACTCGAAAAGTCTTTTCATCATTACAAGTCTTCCGTATGATGATTCGACTTCCGCGTATGCCTCTTCCGGATGCATTGCTATCGCCACATTTGCGGGAAGGGTCCACGGAGTCGTCGTCCATATTAAAAAGAATTTGTCCTCATCAGTCCATTTATATTTAACAAATATTGACGGGGATTCCTTGTCTTCATACTCGATTTCATTTCCGGCAAGAGCCGTCTGGCATCTCATGCACCAGTGAATAGGCCTCAGGCCTCTGTAAATATATCCCTTCTCCACCAGTTTTCCGAAATTATCTATAATATCCGCTTCATAAACATTGGACATTGTTATATATGGATTCTCCCAGTCTCCGAATACACCCAATCTTTTAAATTCGCCCTTCTGTATATCTACAAACTTACCTGCATACTCTCTGCATTTTTTTCTCAGCTCAAGTTTTGTAATCTCCTTTATCTTCGGTCCGAGGTCCTTTGTGACATTATGCTCAATGGGCATTCCGTGGCAGTCCCATCCGGGAATATACGGAGTTCTGTATCCGCGGATGTTTTTATATTTTATAATAAAATCTTTTAATATTTTATTAAATGCGGTTCCTATATGAATGTGTCCGTTAGCGTAAGGAGGACCGTCATGCAGAACATAGAGGTCGCTCTCTTTCCTCTCTTCAAGAAGAACTCTGTAAATGTCCATCTCATCCCAGTATTTTTGTATCTCAAGCTCCATTACTGGCAGATTCGCCTTCATTGGAAAATCGGTCTTGGGCAGATTTAAAGTCGTTTTGTATTCCATTAATCCTCCGTTCCGAAGAGTCTGTCGCCTGCGTCTCCGAGGCCCGGGAGTATGAATCCGCTATCATTCAGCTTCTCGTCAATCGCCACTGTATAAATATCAAGCCATGGATATTTTTCTTTCACTGCTTTTATGCCTTCTGGAGCTGATATAATGCTTATTACAGCTCTCGGTTTTACATTGTAGCCGCTTAAAATTTCAACTGTCTTTAATATCGAACCGCCTGTAGCCAACATAGGGTCAAGAATGAATATTTCCAGATCATCCATTTTTTTAGGCAGATTTATATAATATGTTATTGGCTTTAAAATATGCTCGTCGCGCTTTAATCCTATCATGCCTATATGAGTGCGCGGATAAAATCTTCGTATCATCGGCACCATTCCCATGCCGGCCCTGAGTATGGGGACAAGGAGTATTTCATTCTTCAGTATCGGACTCTCTATCTCATGAAACGGTGTTGATACTTTAATCTTTTTTACAGCAAGATTCTTTGATGCTTCATGGAATAGCATTAAAGAGAGTTCTTCAAGCTTTCTTGAAAATTTGTTTGATGCGGTCTCTTTGTTCCTCATCACAGTTAGTTTTTCAAGAGCCATCGGGTGATTTATTTCTATTACAGCCATTATATCTCCTTGTGCTATTTTATCAGATTAAGATACGGTTTTACCCTGACGCTCTTCGGATTTATCTTTAGCACTTCATTCCATTCTCTCTTGGCGTCTGCCATTCTCTTGCTTTTGAAGTATGCCAATCCAAGAAGAAAGCGCGCCTCTTCAAGATTTTTATTCAGATCAACAGCCTTTCTGAGGTAAAGAACCGCATTTGCAAATTTTCCGGCGCTCATGTATGTGCGCGCAATCTTTATTTTAATGTCCGCATAATTTCCTGCTATTTTATCGGCTTTTTTATATGCCTCAACCGAATCGGAGTAATTCCCGATTTCCAAGTATATGTCTCCAAGCTCAATATGCGTCTTTACAAGCTTCTCTTTAATTCCGTATCCGCTCTTTCCTTTTTTCTTTTCAAGCTTTGATGCAATGTCAAATTCTTCAGCGGCCTCTTTCAGTCTTCCCATTTCATTATATGTCAAAGCAAGATTCAGATGCGCCTCGACATAGTTGTCATTCAGCTTAATCGCCTCTTTGAATTCCTTTTCAGCCTCATTCAAATCACCGAGAAAATTATAGCATAGTCCGAGGTAATTTCTGATATCCGGCCAGTCAGGATGCGTCTTCAATGCATTTAAAAATGAGAGGAGCGCCTTTTTATACTGCCCTTTATCAAGTAGTTCCCTGCCTTTTTTGACAAGTTCGTCGTTTTTTTTCATACATACCCCTTTAAAAAATTTAGCATTGTATTATAGCATATATATAAATAAAATCAATAAAATATTCAAATAATGATTTCTATTCACCTATTAGGTTGTGCACCTTGCAGGAATTGAATTCAAACTGCATTGTTGTATGCGATATGGAGTATTTACATTGAAGAATCCTCTCTATCTCTCCTCTGATTTCGTCAGACTGACTCTGATTCATATCTTCGCATATATTCACATGACATTCAAAGTGGATTGCCGAATCATCCAAAAGCCATATATGAACATGATGGATATTTCCAATACCGGATATTTTTTCAATATCCTCCTTTATTTTCTGTATGTCTATTCCCTCCGGAGCGCTCTGCATAAGTATATTTACGGATTCCCGTATTATTTTCCAACTCTCAAAGAGAACATAGAGCGCTATAAGCACGGAAAGAAAGGGGTCGATTTGGTATATTTTGTAAAATTTCATCAAAAGAGCTCCTATTATCACAGCAACTGACGACAGAGTATCGGATATAAGATGTATGAATGACGAACGCACATTTAAGGAGTCTTTTGAATTTTTCATCAGAATTATAACTGAAATCAGATTTCCAAGAAAGCCCAATACCGCAATGATTAAAAGTATATTGCTCTCAACAGGCCTCGGATTGATAAATCTTTTGAATGCCTCAATGAAGAGAAATACCGACACCCCTATTAAAAGAGACCCGTTTAAAAGAGCGGCAAGAATCTCCGCTCTCTTGTATCCGAATGTCTTTCTGCTGTTCTTTTCTTTTTCGGATATCTTCATGCCGATAAATGTTACAAAAATGGAGAATGAATCTGACAAGTTGTGCATAGCATCTGAAAGGAGAGAGAGACTGTTTGCAATAATGCCTCCTGCTATTTCGCTCGCAGTTATGAAGAGATTCAAAAGAATCACCCAGAAAATTCTTGAAGAGGATATTTTGCTGAAGCCATGCTCATGCGGATGACCGTGATTATGATTTGTCATATTTCTATTTTACTTCAATAGAGAATTTTATCAATAGGTCTTTATTGATTTTTTAGTGCATTTATGTAAAATCAATTCATGAAAATAAATTCAAAGAATCTCATTCATGAGGTGTCCTCTTTCAAGAATGCGGATAAGGCGGCTATATTTCAAAGATTCTTTAAAACAGGAAAGGGGGAATATGGAGAGGGGGATATATTCTACGGAATATCTGTTCCGCAGTCAAAGATGCTTGCAAAGAGATTCGTCTCAATTCCTTCAAACGAACTCGAGGCGCTTTTGACAAGCAATATTCATGAAATAAGATTTATATGCCTGCAGATAATGGTTTTGAAATACCAAAAATTCCAAAACGAGAGAGATTCTATTTATAAAATTTATTTAAGAAATGCAAGACGCATAAATAACTGGGACCTTGTTGACTGTTCGGCATACAAAATTGTGGGAGAGCATCTGCTAAACGGAAACAGAGATATTCTTTACGAACTTGCGCACTCTAAAAATCTTTGGGAGAAGAGGATTTCAATAATATCAACATTCCGTTTCATACAGAATAAAGAGCATAGGGATACTTTGAAAATTTCAGAAATACTTCTGCATGACGAACATGATCTGATACACAAGGCGGTCGGGTGGATGCTCAGGGAAGTAGGGAAGAGAATCGGACAGGAGAAAGAAGAAATATTTCTGAAAAAATATTATAAAGCGATGCCGCGCACTATGTTAAGATACTCTCTTGAGCATTTTCCAAGGGAAATGAAAGATTTTTATATGGGGAGATGAAAGGCGCCATAAGGCGGCTTATCAAATCAAAGAAAATTTTTATCTTGCAATATAAGTAAAATAGACATCCGCATCATAAGGTGACGCATCACCGTCAACAATCACAGAATCAACAAGCATGAAGAATTCCGCTTTTTCCGGAGTTGAAATAACATATTAGCAATGGTCCTTTTTTGCAGAAAAATCCATCGCTAATGAAACTGGAACGAGGTCGCTATCTTCAAG
>DCUY01000027.1 GCA_002327905.1 Caldifarciminota bacterium UBA2202
CTGTTTTCAGGCTCCACAATCTGCGCAATATAAGCTCTGTATATTCCTTCCGAGAGACCGTAATATACTCCATAAAGGAAAAATAAAATCCAAATCATGTAGAGTTTATTTGCGAATGCGAATCCCATATAAAGTGCTCCGTAAAAGAAAAATGAAAATGCAATTATTCTTGTTCTTCCGATTTTATCAGACAATCTTCCAAAAACAATTGAAAAAAAGGAGGATGATATATTGTAAACAACCCACAAAATCGGTATCAACGCAATATTTGTAAGTCCCGTCTCCTTTGCCTTCAGAAGCAAAAATGAATTTGAAGAGTTGCCGAATGAGAAGATTATGCAGGCAATCAAAAATAGAATGAATCTCTTTGATTTAAGCCCTGCATACTTCAGCTCCTTCTGTTTTTTTATAAATTCTCCTGTCTCCTTAACAAATGGAATGAAAAATAAAGCAACCAGAGCGGGAATCAAAGAGAGCAAAAATACATATCTCATGCCTCTCTCTTTATCAACGAACAAAGCAAGAATAATGAATGCAAGAAGAGGACCCCAGATTGCTCCGAGTCGGTCCATGGCTCTGTTGAATCCGAATGCCGTGCCCTGTTTTGATGCATCAACTGATGTTGAAAGAATCGCATCTCGCGGAGGAGTTCTCACTGCCTTTCCGATTTTATCCGAAAATCTCACGAACAAGACTATAAGCCATGAATTTGCTATAAAGAGAAACGGCTTCGTTATTGCGGAGAGAGCATAGCCCCAGAATACAAACTCCTTCCTTTTGTTGAGTTTGTCCGAAAGAGCTCCGAATACAGAGCGGAGCAGAGAGGCGACTGCTTCGGCTATTCCCTCTATTATTCCTATTATGGTCTTGCTTGCTCCTATCTTCTCTAAAAAATCTGGAAGAAGCGGATAAACCATGTGAGATGCAGTGTCAGTGAAGAGAGAGACCATTGACAGGAGAAAGACATTTCCTTTGAGTGTGTTTTTCATAAATTTCTCATTTTATAAGCAGATTGTAAACAGTTATCATTATTGGAATTGAAACAAGGGATATGATGAATGAAAATAGAAGAAATTGGTTTGCGATTGATTTATTACCTCCAGCCCTCTCTACAAGTATGGGAGTCGCAGTTATAGGAGGAACAGCGGATTCGAGAAGAAGTATGAGTGCGACATTTTCTGGCGGCTTTATGAAATATATAAGAATCAATACAATCATGGGAAACAAAAAATTTTTTATAAGAACAAATTTTGCCGCATCTGCTTTTTCAATTTTCTCTCTTTTTGCAAAGTCAGTATAAATATTTCCGCCGAGAATCAGCATTAAAAGAGGAATCGACATTGAACCCACCATTGACAGAGCAGTGATAACAGGCTTCGGCACAAGCCATGCTCCTTTAAAAAGCACTATGATTACTGCAAGGAGAACCGAAACAAGGACGGGATGAAAAATCTTCTTCAGATCAAAAGTTTTCTTTGCTTTCGGAAAGAAAAGATAATATGTATTGAAGAGAAAAGCCGCATAAAACATTGTAAAGAAGAAAACATCTATCACGAGATGCGAGTAGCTCGGTATTGTTGCAAAAATTGCGAGAGGGAAAAATATTCCGTTTTGAAAGAAGAGGGATATTCTGAATTCCGATTTGTTTTCCTTTGATGAAAATATGGAGAATGCCATTGTGAGAATGAACAGCAGAAGAGTCAAACCCACCCACCAGAGAGGCAGAGCCCACCATTCAGGGTAGGCTTTTACATCAAAATTTCTTATCACATCCGAGAATATCATTGCAGGAAGAGCCACCTCAAGAGAGAGTGTTGATAGTACTGAGAAGACAGTATCAGTCATCATTCTCTTTGATACAATCCACCACCCGATTATTCCTATAAAGAAGAGAGTAAATACCGCTCCGAATGTATTTGCAAAAACACTCATATTTTTTCAGAGGATACATTGAATGTTTTTAGAAAACCGAATGACTTCAACTTCATTGCTCTTTTCTCCTGATTAATATTCAAAACAAAATTTCAAAACCCGCATTTATATTTTTTATAAGCAATTAAACTCAAAATATCCGTCAAGTCAATACCCCCCCATTTTCCATCATCTCCCTCCCCCGTATCTTCTTATTTTTAATATATTTATATGGGGGACGGTGTATCATTTTTATCACGATTTTACACGATTCCAAAATGTATCCATCTCAGTCAAATTTAAATCTTCCATTTTTTTTCCTTCTTTTTCCAATAACTTCTCCATTTTCTTAAAACGCGAGGCAAATTTCTTTGTGCTCTTTCTTAATGCTATTTCTCCGTCGATTCCGAGCCGGTTTGCAAGATGAGATACAGTAAAGAGCAGGTCTCCTATTTCATCCTCTCTTTCCTTAAGATTATTGGCATTCTTAATTTCTTCAATCTCTTCATTTATCTTTTCATATACTCCGTCAATTTTGTCCCATTCAAATTTTTTCGCAGATGCCCTTCTCTGAATTTTTGATGAGAAAATCAAGGCAGGAAGATACGACGGCAGGTCATCCATTACTGATTTATGCTTTTTTTCTTTTTTCTTTATCTCAACCCATTTATTCAGAACTTCCTTATCCGTCTTTGCGCTTCCGTTTGAAAAGACATGAGGGTGCCGCCTCTTCATTTTATCTGACAAATTGTCAATCACATCATCAATTGTGAATTTTTTTTTCTCTTCAGATATTGCGCTATGGAGCATAACCTGCAGAAGAACATCTCCGAGCTCGTCTTTTATTTTTTCATCATCCCTCTTGTCAATCGCATCAGTCAGTTCATGCGCCTCTTCAATAACGTATCTGCGCAGAGTTTTGTGCGTCTGTTTTTTGTCCCAAGGGCACTCCCTGCGGAGTCTTTTTATAATCTTTTCAAGCTGATCAAATTTTTTGCTCATTCTTTTTCTCTTCCTCTCTCTTTCTATAATCCTCTATAGCCATTTTAATTCCGTCCTCAGCTAAAACGGAACAGTGCATTTTCAAAGGCGGCAGTCCTCCGAGTTTGTCAGCCACCTCTTTGTTTGAGAGAGCAAGGGCCTCTTCAATTGTCTTTCCCTTAATTAAATCAGTTGTCATTGAAGATGAGGCAATTGCCGCAACGCATCCGAATGTTTCAAATGAAACATCCGTAATTACATTATTTTCAACCTTTATGTAGATTATCATTTCATCCCCGCACTGCGGATTTCCAACTTTGCCCACTCCTGAGGGATTCTCCATTTTACCCACATTATGCGGGTTCCTGAAATGGTCCATTACTGTCTGGCTGTACATAAATTCTCCTATTTATATGGTGAAATTTTTCTGATTTTTTCTACTACGGATTTGACTTTGTCTATGGTGTAGTCAATCTCCTCCTCTGTCGTGTATTTGCTCAAAGAAAATCTGACTGAGCCGTGGCTTGTCGTGTGGTCTCTTCCCATTGCCATAATTACATGACTCGCTTCAAGACTTCCTGATGTGCATGCCGAGCCGGTTGAGACTGCTATGCCAAATTCATCAAGAGAGAAGAGTATTGACTCTCCCTCTATTCCGACAAAAGAAATATTTAACGTGTTGAATACGCTGTTATCAGGAGTATTCAGAAGTATGTTGCCGATATTTTTAGTGATACCCGCTTTCAGCCTTTCCTTCAGCATTGTCTGTTTTGCTCTGTGTTCGTCAATATCTCTGTATGCAATTTCAAGAGCCTTTGCCACTGCGACTATATACGGCACATTCTCAGTTGACGGCCTGACGCTCAATTCGTGATGCCCTCCGTGAAAAAGAGGTATGGGGTTTATTCCGGTTCTTTTATAGAGTATGCCGATTCCTTTTGGGGCATGAAACTTGTGGCCTGACAGAGAAAGCATGTCAACATTGAGTTTTTTTACATCCAAAGTAAGCTTCCCCGCACCTTGAACTGCGTCAGTGTGAAAATAAATTTCTCTTTCTTTGGCGATTTTTCCTATCTCTTCAATCGGCTGTATAGCCCCTGTTTCATTATTTGCATACATTACTGAAATAAGAATTGTCTCGGGTTTGATGAGAGATTTCAAATGGTCAACATCAACTATACCGTCTTCACCCACTTTGGCTATGTCATAGGTGAAGCCCTCTTTTGCGAGATGCTCCACACTCTTCAGCACCGCATGATGCTCTATTGCGGATGTTATTATATGATTTCCTTTATTTTTGTATCGCCTTGCAACACCCTTTACTGCTATATTATCAGACTCTGTGCCGGAGCCTGTGAAAAAAACATCCCTCGGTTCGCAGTTTAGTATAGATGCCACTCTCTTTCTCGAGTCCTCGACAGCGCTTCTTGCATTCTGTCCTAAAGTATAGAGAGAGGAGGGATTGCCGTAATCATCTTTAAGATATTTCATCATTGATTCGACAACTTCCTTATCAACTTTGGTAGTTGCATTATTATCGAGATAAACCGACTTTTCCATAATCAACTCCTTTTATAAAATCATCTATCGTATATTTTCTGAAGATCTCTCTCACATCACTGTTTAATTTATGCATTGTAAAATTTATCATGCATCCCGCGTGAAGAGTGCATGATTTGTTATAAACGCACTCTATCATGTCCTTCTTTTCATCCAAATCATTTAAAAGTTTATCAAGATTTATCTCTGAAGGTTTTTTATTTAAAATATATCCTCCCTTCGGACCCATGATGCTTTTAACATAGCTGAACTTTTCAAGTTCACGCATGACCTTTCTTGTGAACGGCTCTGAGAATGATGATTCCCTTGCAATTGTTTTAACTGAAACAATCTTATTTTTATTCTTTCCAATTACTGTGAGAATTGAGATTGCACAACCGGCTTTTTTTGTTATTTTCATATATTATACCTTTTTGGTATAATATAACATTTTTCTAAAAAAAGTCAATACTTTTGGGAGAATTTCACACTGATAAATGTGGGATATATTTATTTTAATATATTCCTTAAAATCGTGATAAAAATGATACACCGTCCCCCATATAAAGCAATAAATAAAGGGCGGTTAGACCGCCCTTTGTTTGAGAAGAATAAAATTCTGTTATTATACGTGGCCCTGATCAATCATTGAATCAGCCACTTTCAAGAATCCTGCGATGTTTGCTCCATTGACATAATTTCCGGGTGTTCCGAATCTCTCTGCCGCATCAACGCATGACACATGGATGCCCTTCATTATTTCTTGGAGTCTCTTGTCAACCTCTTCTTTAGGCCATTTCAAACGCATTGAATTCTGCGACATCTCAAGTCCGCTCGTCGCGACTCCGCCTGCATTCGACGCCTTTCCGGGAGCATACATTATCTTATTGTCTAAAAATGCCTTGACTGCTTCGGGTGTTGATGACATGTTTGAACCTTCAACCACGCATCTGCATCCGTTCTTAATAAGCATTTTTGCGTCATTGTCATCAAGCTCATTCTGTGTTGCGCACGGGAGAGCCACATCAGTCCTTTCGCTCCAAGGCCTCTTATTCTCTGTAAATTTCACTTTAAACTTGTCAGCATAATCCTTAACCATGTCTCTTCCTGATGAACGCATCTCAAGGAGATAATCTATCTTTTCTCCCTGTATTCCTGCAGGGTCGAAGATATATCCGTCAGGACCGGAGAGAGTCACGACTTTTGCTCCAAGCTCTGTCGCTTTTTTTGCCGCTCCCCAAGCGACATTTCCAAATCCGCTGAGCGCCACCGTCTTTCCTGCAAGAGAATCATTTCTTGATTTAAGCATCTCTTCTGCGAAATATACTACTCCGAATCCTGTCGCCTCAGGACGAACAAGAGAGCCGCCCCAGTTCTGCCCCTTTCCTGTCAGGACTCCTGTAAATTCATTTGTAATTCTTTTATACTGTCCGAACATGAAGCCTATCTCTCTGCCTCCGACTCCTATGTCACCAGCGGGAACATCAGTGTCTGCACCGATGTGTCTGTATAATTCAGTTATGAATGACTGGCAGAAACGCATTACCTCTCCATCCGATTTTCCTCTCGGATCAAAATCGCTTCCGCCCTTTCCTCCGCCCATAGGAAGTCCGGTGAGCGAGTTTTTGAAAATCTGCTCAAAGCCCAAGAACTTCAATATCGAGAGAGTGACTGAAGAATGAAACCTGAGTCCGCCCTTATAAGGACCTATTGCAGAATTGAATTCAACTCTGTAGCCTCTGTTAAGCTGAAACTCTCCCTTATCATCAGTCCAAGGCACGCGAAACATAATTGTTCTCTCAGGTTCGATAATTCTTTCGAGAATCTTGTACTTTTTATATTTCGGTTCTTTTTCAATTACGACTGACAGGGACTCAAGCACTTCAGTGACTGCCTGTATGAATTCCTTTTCCCAAGGATATCGCTGCTTGACTTCGTCAATAACCTTACCCACGTAAGCGTTCATAAAAAAACCTCCTATATATATTTTTTAACGCTCTGAAATCGAAAACCATCTGCGCCTATTAGCGAAGATTATGAATATATTATCTATTAATGAAAAAAAGTCAAGACCCATGAATGCAGAATAATATTGACTTATTCTTATCATAGTTATATAATCTCCCATTAAGAGCGTTAAACAAAGGAGGTTTCATGAGCGGATACGCAATGCAGGTTTATGAGAACCTATCAAAGAAGTACCCATGGGAAAAGGAATTCCTTCAGGCAGCAAAAGAGGTGCTTGAATCTTTGGAAATCCTCATGGAGAAAGAGCCCAAATATCAAAAACACGCAATACTGGAACGTATAGTCGAACCTGAGCGTACGATTATATTCAGGGTTCCGTGGCTTGACGACAATGGCAAAGTGCAGGTCAATGTCGGTTACAGGATAGAGTTCAATTCTGCAATAGGACCTTATAAAGGAGGTCTTCGTTTTCACCCGACAGTGAATCTTGGCATTCTCAAGTTCTTGGGATTTGAGCAGATTTTCAAGAATTCACTGACGAGTCTCCCTATGGGCGGAGGAAAGGGCGGAAGCAATTTCGATCCTAAGGGTAAATCTGACAATGAAGTGATGAAGTTCTGTCAGTCATTCATGAGCGAACTCTTCAGACATATCGGTGCAAACACTGATGTTCCCGCCGGTGACATAGGAGTCGGAGGCAGAGAGATCGGCTTTTTGTTTGGTCAATACAGAAAACTTAAAAACGAATTCACAGGCGTTCTCACAGGCAAAGGCTTGAATTGGGGCGGCTCTCTTGTCCGTCCTGAGGCGACAGGATATGGAAATACATACTTTGCAGAAGAGATGCTTAAGACACAGAAGAAGAGTTTTGACGGAATGACAGTGGCAATCTCCGGTTCAGGAAATGTCGCTCAGTATGCCGCGCAGAAAGTCATGCAACTCGGCGGAAAGGTAGTCACATTCTCCGATTCAGACGGAACAGTATATGATAAGAACGGCATCAATAAAGAGAAATGGGACTTCATGATGGATCTCAAGAATGTCAAACGCGGAAGAATAAAAGAGATGGCGGATAAATTCCCGGGAATTGAATTTCATGCGGGAAAGAGGCCTTGGGGACTTGGAAAGATAGATATAGCTCTTCCATGCGCAACACAGAATGAGCTTGACGAGAATGATGCAAAAGCTCTTGTCAAGAACGGATGTATCTGCGTATCAGAGGGAGCAAATATGCCGTCAACACCTGAGGCAGTTGAAGTTCTCCTTGCAAACAAAGTTCTGTACGGCCCCGGAAAGGCGTCGAATGCAGGCGGAGTTGCGACAAGCGGACTTGAGATGTCGCAAAATTCAATGCGCTACAATTGGACAAGCGAAGAGGTTGATGCAAAGCTTCACAATATAATGATAAACATACACCGGTCAGCTTTTGAGGCGGCAAACAAGTACGGAACACCGGGAAATTATGTCAATGGAGCAAATATAGCCGGATTCAAGAAAGTTGCAGATGCAATGATTGATCAGGGTCTTATCTAAGAAATATTTTTCTTAAGATATAAAAAAAGAAGAGAGGCTGTTGCCTCTCTTCTTTTTTGGATAAGCCCTGCCTGCTTTCAGGGGATGAAATCAGACAGAGCTTTTTTCAAGAGCGTTATCCAAAGTTTTTTATCAAATTTCTCACTGCAAAAAGAACTGCGGACTCTTTTGAATGAAGATTATTTTCATGCGCAGTCCTCTCTATTGAATCAAGAGCCCTGCTTATCCTTTCACTCAGACTCTTTTCAAGTATATCTCTGCATCGGCCGGTTTTTTTGCTAGTCCTATTGCCTGCAGTTCCGAAAAAAATTCCCCCTGAGGACGCTATAATATCGGGAATTATGTAAATTCCTCTCTCTTTGAGAATATTTTCGCCATCCTCTGAAACCGCATTGTCAGCACCCTCTACAACGCATTTTGCGTTGAGCAGAGATGCGGACTCCCTTCCTATCATATTCTCATAGCCGGAGGATATGAACACATCGGTTTTAATCGTATAGAATGTTCCTGAATCGATTTTTTTTGCGCTCTCAATATTTTTGTCAGCTGTTGCGGCTCTGTGCTGTTTCTCAAAATCATTCAAATCTATTCCATAGGGATTGTAGAATGACCCAAAGTTCGTCTGTATTCCGACTATCGTAGCTTTGTGCTCTTTGAGAATCTTTCCTGCTGAATATCCTGTATTTCCAAATCCCTGTATCACAACAGTCATTGAATCAATGTCAATATTTCTTCTTCTGCCCCATTCCTCGACTGCAAGGGAGACTGACAAGCCGTTTGCATCCTTAGTAAAATTCTCCTGTCCGGTTTTTGCAGAAGCATCCGTTGCTGAAAAGCATTCAGACAGATTCTTCCCGGCTACGGTTCTGTTGGCATACGACTGTCGCACTCTTAAAAGCAGTGCTGAATTTACATTCACATCTGTTCCAAATATATCATTATCAGGTCCGACATTCTTTAATACCGACCCTATGTATGAATCTATCACTCTATCAATTTCGTCTGCAGAATATTTTGAAAAGTCCAGATTTATGGCTCCGGAGGAGCCTGAAAATCCGAGCTCCATAATTGAAGATTTCATTGTATTTTTAAACGCATTTATTTTTCCATCAGAAGATGAAAATGACGGGTGAATTCTCAAGCCGCCGAACATTGGCAAAGAGTCAATAAGGTGCTGTATCCTGAATCCCTTCACCATTTCAATATCCTGATTATCATTGACCATCGGGAAAGATGTCTCTATCTCTTTGAATCTTCCAGTGAGGCGGAGAATCTCATTATCATCCGCATTTATATAGGAGCGGAGTTTCAAGATGAAATCGAATTCATCTGCCTGATGTTTACTCTTTTGTTTTTTCACCGTATAATATCCTGTACTTTTTTTCATAATTTCCGACAGCCTTTGAATATAAAGATTTTGTAAGAGAGTTGCCGCTTATGTCAGGTGCCAATAAGCTCTCCATCTGCATCTGAAATGATTCAAATCTCATTTCAACTTCACTCTTTGTCATCTCCTCTCCCCTCTTTTTCTGAAGAAATTCAAGATAATTGAGAATATTTCCGCTCACAGCGAGGAGTATTGAAGGAATAACTGTAATTCCTCTTTTTTCTAAAATATTGAATGCATATTCCTGAATTGAAAAATCAACTGTTTCTGCTACTGCTTTTACATTAAGCATCTCGGCTATGACAGAATCAATAGCCCCCTCACATGACATTTCAACAAATATATCTGCACTTTTTTTCAAAAAATCATAGTAATCCGCTTCGAATTTTTCATTGCACACCCTCATGCCTGCAAGCTCCAAATCCTCGCAGGACAAGCCCTTTTGCGAATAGAGGGCATATCCTTTCTCTCCGATTCCAATAACAGAAAGCCCATTTGTTTCAAAATGCTTCGCCGCTGATATTGACCTGCTGTTTATTCCGTGAATCAGGACTTTTATTTTTTTTCCCTCTTCCCTACTCATAATTTTTGTGAGAAAGTTATTTATCCACACTTCTTCAAGATTCTCTCCTGCAGAGAGTCCTCCGATTTCATTTGGCGCGCCAATGAGAAATGCAAGTCTGTGAGCTTTTTTTGGATTCTCTATTTCATTTAGTGCCTTTATTATAAGAGGATAATTTTCATCATTCTTCAATTTGATTATGGACAGATTCATCTCGCTCGTCAGAACATCATCTGACAGCATCAGAAAAAATTCTTTAAAAATCTTCACTCTGTTCTGCTTTGAATATCTGCCCTGCTCAAAAGCAAAAATCAATTCAGCTCCTCCTGCGGGTATTCCGAGAAGAGAATACTTCATTGAATTAAGAATCGAATGCGCCTCTGCGGATTCCACCTCTATTTCATCATTAAACATTATCTCGCCGATGCTCAAATCATTCAATTCATTATGGATTACAAGACATCCTCTGAACATATCCCCGGAAAACTCCTTCTCCTTCATCGGAAATGAAACTTTTATTCTCTTCGAAGAATTGGCGAGAATAATCTTAATCTCAGGTTCCGTCTTTGAATCGGAGATTCTCTTAATTATCTGCTTAAGAGTGTTCTCAGAGAGAACACTCTTTTGAGTATAAATCCTGACTGTTTGTGCGGAAGCATTCATTATTTATATTCTTCGCAGTGCCAGACGCCTGATTCGCTTCTTTCAAATGTGCATGTATTTTTGTTCTCGCAATTGGCGCACAATCCTGCGAACACTTTCGATGATGAATCCTCTCTCTTCTCCTGAATGTGAGTAATCTTGGCTATAGGCTTCTCTTCATTCTCAAATTCTTCGCAATTTAGAATAGAATCAACTGCGCCTTTAAGATACATACATGATGAAGAGTGTTTGCATGTCATACAGAGTCCGTCTCTGCTTATAACTTCTTTTACTTCATTCTTTTCAAGAACATTTCCTTTCATCGTAGTCATCAATACCTCCTGTTTTTTTAGGAGGTATATAAGCAATCAACGTGCCATCTAACAAAAAGGAGTTATGTTGTTTATAATTGGATACTTACATAAATTTGATTTTTTTTATAGAACCTGTAATATCGGGTAATAATATCCCGCTGGGAAATATTTACCCGATTTTTTAACTGATATTACATTTTTTCAGTTTCTCTCTAAGAGTCTTTCTGTCTATTCCGAGAATTTCACTCGCATTAGTCTTATTGTTATTCTGGCTTTCAAGGACATCCTTTATGTATTCGCACTCTATCTCCTGTATGGTTTTGTTGAGTTTTCTTCCTTTGATTGCAGAGAATCTCATCAAGGACGGCAGGTCAGGCACATCAACAACCTCTCCTTCATTCATTACAACAATTCTTTGAACGACATTTTCCAATTCCCTCACATTTCCGGGCCAAGTATATTCTTTCAGAACCTCGTATGCCTTTGGGGAGAAGACGGGCGAAGACTTCCCCATCTCCCGTGAAAACTTTTCAGTAAAACTCTTTAAAAGCAGAAGAACATCGTCTCCCCTCTCCCTTAGAGGCGGAAGTTCGATATTTATCACATTGAGTCTGAAAAACAAATCTTCCCTGAAAAGATTTTTGCCGATTAAAAGTTGTAAATCCTTGTTTGTGGCGGCTATTATCCTCACATCTATCACCTGAGATTTGCGCGCTCCTATCATATAGACATTTTTATCCTGAAGCACTCTTAAAAGCTTAACCTGCATTGATATGCT
>DCUY01000117.1 GCA_002327905.1 Caldifarciminota bacterium UBA2202
TTCACATCTCCCGCTGTTGAAACGCTTGTACCAAATCCTGCATTGGACTGATTGCATTGTCCTGTCCAATCTGCAGTCAACGGCAACCCTTCTGCAGAACCAAAATATACGAAGATCTTTCCCTCATCCGTTTCTCCGTCATCAAAACAGTCTGCTCCAATTATCATATCGCTGTATCCGTCTCCGTTTACATCACCCGCAGATGCGACACTGATTCCATAAAAGGCATTCGTTTGATTTGATTCTCCAATCCATTCTGGTGATACAGAAATTGGGTCAATTGTTATCGGATATACTGCATCCATATCATTTACTCTGATTTCAAAACCGCCTTCCGATTTGTTGAATTCTGCATGCAATTCTCTTCCATTACTGTCATATACAACTAAATCCTTGTAGTCCATAATTCGCAAAGACTCTTTTGTGAAAAGCACTTTGTCATTAACAACTTTATAATCAGCATTTCCACTGACATTAAATACAAGCGTGAAATATCCGGTTTCTCCGACTCTGTCTTTAACCACAAAATTCTGCCTCATACCGCTAATATCATTTTTATATTCTATATTTATGTCTTTCCCGCTTATCGTCAATCCAGAACCATTTGATATCATCTTTCCGCCTTTATAAATATTCTTCTTCTCTCGTCCGTAGCTCTCCAATCTTATTCCAATGTTCCACCCAGCGGCTGTATTCCTTGATTCAGCTTCAAAACCTGTTTTATCATAGTAAAATCTCAAGCCATTGGATCTGTTTGGTGATTGGTAAATGTCCTTATGTTCAGTTTTGGAAATACGATATTCCATCTCTTCCAAGTATTTCAATGCTGTTGATTGCCATGAATTAATCTCGCTATATGACTTTATTGTTTTCAGCATATTCTTTTCAAAACAATGATCATTTACAAAAAAAATCGAAAATATCAAAAAACTAAAACAAAATATCCATTTAGAAATATTTTTTTTAAAATCACTTAAAAGCAATTTCATATACAACCATATTTTTAATTTTTTATAGAATACTTGATTCTTATCAATGATTCTAATGATATAAATACCGAACTGAAGATTGTTTGTTTTATAAAAATGTAATTGCATCTCATTATTTCTTTTATTATTTTTTTATCTTGAAAAATATTTAGCATATAATTTTTTGTCTTCTCTGCCCAACAGCTATTCTTCATCCCAATGCCTCCATCTTTACGGTGGGGACAAACTTTAGTCCCCACTCTCTACAGTGTTTAATTTGCGCATAGCCGCTTTAAAGCACAATTTAAAATTTCGGCATCATTCCTTTGAACATATCCTGAACATTCACATCAGATTTAAGTTTTTCAGGATCAAACAGGTCATCCGATAATTCTTTGTTAATCGAAATTGATTTAATCTGCACTTCGCTCACAAGATTCTCTTTCTCATAAGTAGAATATTTGCAAGGCATTTTATATCCTTCAATTGTTTTAATGTCGGAATAAATCGTCGTCATCACATTATCATCAATTTTGTTTTCGCTCTTCATAGGATAGAGTCCTGATTTATTGAGCCAGTATTTCTCAATCTCCGCTTCTTTTTCTTTCTTTGAGAGTACATAACAATCTGCTCCGTCAACCTTCTCATCTCCTATGTATTCCATTCCTTCAAGGTCATCCCACCATTGTCCGTCCTTCTGATTCTCATATTTCTCAGCGTCTTTGCCTGTCAGTTTCTGCTTTCCTATTACTGGAAGAAGAGACCACACATCGGTTCCGTCAAACAGAACTACTGTCTTCATCGGCTCATTTCCCTCTTCCATGGGAATAGAAATCTCCATTCTGAATTTTGCATTCTTCTTCTGCATTTTGCTTGTGGTTACTATTTTGTCCTTATCATTCATTATGGTGATTGTCTGCTCCATCTCCATGGTTGTTATCTTCTTGTCTGCGCTTTTATACTCGGCTTTTATTTTATTTAGTATATCAGCAGTTGTCTCGCCGTATGCCATTATCGAGAAGATAAAGACAAAGACAAGATACAAAGTAATTTTTTTCATTGTAAACCTCCATTTGTATTTTTAATAATATAAGAAAGAATTCATTATAAAAACATAATAAAAAATTAAAACACCCACATTTCCCAAATAACCTATAATCGCATTAATCATATTTTTATTTTTCATGCTTGAATTGTACTGTTTTGAATACCCCATAATATAATCAGCCGATTTCCCCATAAGCTTCTCTGCAGGAGGATCATAATTGATTATATACGGCAGAAGAATTCCTATCAGTTGAAGACAGCACCCCGAAAAGCAGAAGAGAACAGAACCCTGCGCATCTTTCTTAGCATCTGTGATGCCTCTCATATATTCTTCAGAATTCATTGTGTACATGTTCTGGACTTGTTTCTCGTTAGGAATAATTGTCGAATCTGATGCTATTGAATCCGTCTTCTCTTCTTCATGTGAAAACAGATTATAATCATCAGCCATAACAATTATAGAGGATACTATGATAAGAAATACTATAAATTTCTTAAACATGGATCCTCCTTAAAATACAAGTGAAATGAAGCCATTAAGAGAGGCAGTTACCTCCATTGAATCACTCTTTCTGAAATTGAATTCAAGCCTCATTTCAGGCTTCAAGCTCACTTTCATTGTGCGGAAGAAAATTCCTCCCACGCTCAAAGATACAACTGGAGCGACATAAGGATCAATATCATCAAGAAGTTGGTCAAAATAAGCATCATAATAAGAAAAAGGACCCCAAAGAACTCCGGCACCCACATCGCCTCCGAAAAAGAGAGAATTGGATTTTCTGTTTGCTATTTTATACATTCCTATTTTTATTCCGAGTCCCTGAATTATTGAGAGGGATTTTATTGAGAAGAAAAAATCTGGGTGATAGAATCCGACTCCTAAACCGATATATGCGGGAAGGTAATGATAATTTCTATCAGCATTCAACTCAACCGTGCCGAAATGAATACCCACATCGCCTTCCATTTTCAACTTCATCTTCTGTTCGAAATCCGATACTGTCTCCTCCTCGGCAAGCACATTCGCTACATCCTTTGTCTCATCAATTGTCTCTTTATTGACAAGAGCTTTCACAACCCTTGCGATAAAGACATCAATTTTATCGGATTCATTTATTATTTTCTTTACATAATACTCCTTCACATTCCCTTTAAACATTGTTGCAACAAAGTAAGCTCTCGTCTCCTCAAATTTTATGATTTGGACATGAAGAGTATATTCATGAGGAACAGTGTCTGAGTCCACTGTAATATAATCATAGCTGTTCAATTCCATTTTTAAAAGCTCCATAATTGCCGGCTTTGTCTTGGAATTGATATTGACCCCTTCAATATCCTTCACAAAAATAGTAGTCTGCTCTGCAAAGAGAGATAATGTAATTATTGCAGAAAGAATTACTAAAAGTTTTTTCATGATTCCTCCTTAGTTATTTTAATTTTACCATAATTATTCTTTTTTTCAACCCTTTTGAACATTCGGTTGCACAATTAAAAACTCTCTCCTCTTGAATTATTCTAAAAAACTCATAGAATTGCAGTATGAAAAATAAAATTGATGTTTTCGGGCTCACATACGAAAAACTGGTAAAAAATCTTCTTGAAAACAATTTTCAAAAATTCAGAGCTCAGCAGATTTTCAAATGGCTTTATGAGAAGAATACATTTGATTTCAATTTAATGACTGACATTGCAATACCTGAGAGAATCCATCTTAATGAAATCTTTGATATTTCGCTGAATGACAGAGTTGAAATATTCAACTCAAAAAAAGATTCCAGCTCAAAGTTTCTGTTTAAATTTAAAGATGAATCTGCAGAGTCGGTTCTTATGCCGGAGAGAGACCGCACGACAGTGTGCCTCTCCTCCCAGACGGGATGCTTCCTTAAATGCTCCTTCTGCGCCACAGGAAAGAAGAGCGGAAGGAATCTCTCTTCAGGAGAGATAATACGGCAGTTTGTCTATATGGCGCGGGAATCAAAAGAGAGAATAACCAATGTGGTGTTTATGGGAATGGGAGAGCCGATGCTCAATATGGAGAATGTTCTTGAAGCAGTAAATATTCTTAACTGCGACAAGGGAATAAGAATCGGAGCGAGAAAAATCACTATTTCAACAGCAGGAATAATTCCCGGAATCGATGCTCTGACTGAATTTCCGCTTCAGGTAAAACTGGCAGTCTCCCTTAACAGCGCAATACAAGCAAAGAGAGAGATTCTTATGCCTATCGCTAAAACTTATGACCTTATCTCTTTAAAAAAAGCCATAAGAAAATATCAGGATGCGAAAAACAAGAGAATAACTTTCGAATATATACTTATACCCGAGTTCAATGATTTTAGTGAAGATGTAAATGCCATTTTCGATTATGTAAAAGGCATAGACTGTAAAATAAACATTATTCCCTATAATCCGATTGATTCACAATTCAGAGCTCCGTCAAAAAAAGAGATAAATTCCTTTTTTGAAAGACTCTCGCCTCTTAAAGATGCTGTTACAATAAGAGAGAGCAGAGGAAGAGATATAAACGGAGCATGCGGGCAATTGGCTGGAAAACACAAATAAAAGAGGAGAATGTATGAAAAATATTATTACAATAGTCTTAATTTTACTTTCTATATTAATCTTCTCAGACAATGTTATAGTGATTGTGACTGACGGGATGTCTCTTGATGCGCTTTCAATACACAGAAAACTGATTTCCGGTGGTTTTCCTGAGACCCAGTTTGACAGATTCACTGATTTTGCATTGTGCGAGACTACTGCCGACAATACTTATATAACTGATTCTGCAGCTGCTGCGACAGCTCTCTTTACCGGATATAAGACAAAGAACGGAGTTTTGGGAATGGACAATACAGCTGAGTACAAAATAAAAGACGGGAAAAAGATTGAAAACATTTCTGAATACTGCAAAGCCGGCGGATTTTTGTGCGGAATAGTCACAAATACAAGAGTCACTCACGCAACTCCTGCGGGAACATACGCACATATTAAAAGCAGAGACAGCGAGTATGATATTGCTGTTCAGCTTGCAGAGAAGGACATTGACCTGATAATGGGCGGCGGAACAAAACAATTTTCAAAAGATGTCAGATATGACAAGCGCGACCTTTTCAAAGAGATGGAGAAAAAGTCATACACAGTTGCAAAGGATAAGAAAGGATTGAAAAAAATCAATATTAATAAAAAATTCTTTGGAATATTCACGCCATCTACTATGAATTATGAATATGACAGAGATACTCTGAATGAGCCGAGCTTGTCGGAGATGGGCGAGTATGCTGTAAAATATCTTGATGCAAAAGCAAAAAAAGAGGGGAAGGAGTTTTTTCTCATGATTGAATCAGGCAGAATAGACCATGCGGCTCATTATCACATGACTAAGGAATATGCATTCGAACTCTTCGAGCTTGAAAGGCTTGTGGGAAAAATTATAGATTATGCCGAAACAACCAAGACGACAGTGATAATGGTTTCAGACCATGCGACTGGAAATCCTTCATTCATAGGAACAAAGACAACGGACGGGTTTTCATCCACTGAATCCGTCTTCAGCACGCACAAGTTTGTATATCCTGACAAAGAATCCCTTGACTTATTGCTCGGTGAATTTGTAATAGAATGGATTGATGTCTCAAAATACGGAGGAGAATCTGAGGATCCGTCTTATAAAGGCGACCATAGCGGATCTGATGTGCCGTTTTTCTTATATTCAAAATCATACAACCTGAATAAAAACATTTTCATGAATACTGATATATACACATTGATTAAAAGACAGCTCGGGAGGAGCGAATGAACCTGTTAAATCAAATAACTGATGTCTCATCCTTCATATTCAATAAGGACTTATCTGAAGGAGCGTCCGGAAATATATCATTCGCATTCAGTTTGAAGTCTGCAAAGATATATTCTTCAATAAAGCTTTTAATGCCCTTAAAATCAATAGCAGGTGAATCATACGCAATTACTGCAACAGGAAGCAGAGTATATGAGCTTGCAGAATCGCCTAAAGAGTGTTTATCATTGGTAAAAGTTTCATCTGACGGTAAGTATCTTCATCTTCTGAACGATTTGAAGCCCTCTTCAGAGATTCTGTGCCACCTTCTCGCTTATGAAGCAGGGGCTAAAAAGAAGACTATCATAAAAGCGATTATCCATGTCCATCCGAAATACTCTCTCGCACTTTCGAACGGCATGACCAAAAAGAATCTCAATTCATTGCTTGACAAAACTCATACTGAATTCAAATATTATTTCCCGAATGGAATAGGATTTGTAAAACGCACCGACCCGGGCACTCTTCTTCTTGCAAAAAAGAATGCGGAGGAATCTTCAAAACACAGTGTTGTTGTGTGGGAGAATCACGGAATGATTGCTTCAGGAAATGATTTTTATGAATGCTATGACAAGCTTGACACTATAGAATCAATTTCAAAAATAGCCGTTCTGTCAAGATAATTTCTTAAATCTGGAGAATATTTCATTTACCTTTTTAAGATAATGCTTTTTATCAAATAGTAATATTATTTCTTGCCTGTTTAAATATTTTTTCACTTCTCTATCATCAAGCACAAGAGCTTCGAAATCTCTGCCTTCGTCCCATGCTCTCATTGCGAGATTCTGCACTATTGCATAGGCATTCTCCCTCATCAACCCCTTTTCAAGAAGGGACAAGAGTACTCTCTGCGAGAAGAGAAGATTGAATGACCTTTCAAAATTTTTCTCAGTGTTCTTTTCGTAAACCGATAAATTGCCTATTACAAAATCCATTTTATCCATCATATAATCAATCAGAATGGATGAATCCGGAAGTATTATTCTTTCAACTGACGAGTGGCTTATGTCCCTCTCATCCCACAAAGCTATATTCTCCATTGCGCTCTGCAGATTTCCCCTGAGAACTCTTGCCAAACCGCACATCTGCTCGCATGTGACGGGATTTCTCTTGTGCGGCATTGCGGATGACCCTTTCTGCCCTTTTGTGAAAGGCTCTTCAAATTCCCTCGTCTCAGTGCGCTGAAGAAGCCTCACCTGCAAAGCTATTTTCTCTATCACAGCGCCCATCCTTGCGATTAAGTACAGATAATCCGCATAAACATCTCTTGACACTATCTGAGATGAGATTTCCGCCCTTGCTATTTTCAATTCTTTTAATGCAAGCTCCTCTATCTTCGGGTCGATATTTGCATAATTACCGACTGCTCCTGATATTTTTCCCCTCGTGATTCCATCCTTTGTTTTTTCGAACATTGTTATGCACCTGTCCAAGTCATCGACCCATACAAGCATTTTAAGACCCACAGAAGTCGGCTCCGCATGCACTCCGTGTGTTCTTCCGACAATAGCCGTATCCTTGTATTTTTTTGCCTGCATATAGATTGTATTTCTGAATTTTTTTGCCCCTCTTATTATCTCTTCTATTGAATCCCGCAGTATAAGAGCATTTGCCGTGTCAATCATGTCGGAGCTTGTCATTCCCATGTGTATATATTTTGAATATCTGCCGACCTTCTCGCCCACAGCTGTCAAGAATGCTATGACATCATGTTTTGTCTTCTTCTCAATCTCATTGACTCTTTTAATATCATAACCTGCTTTCTTCTCAATCTCAGCAACAATGCTTCTGCTTATCACGCCTTTTTTGGAATATGCTTTAAGCACTGCTATTTCAACTTCAAGAAATTTATCGAATTTATTCTCATCAGACCATATCCTCTCCATACTCTCTCTTGAATATCTCTTTATCATAGTAACCTCATTTTTTATATGAATTTTTCCATAGTGTTTCAAAATATTCTGTAAAATCCAAAGCTATTTTTCTTCCCTCAAGAAGCACATTTGCCTCATTATTCGAACTCACCGCGGAATAAGACCAGTTTGTCGAACCGACAAGAACCTGATTTGTGTCAATGATAAATGTCTTGCAGTGTGTTGTTATTGTGAGAGGGTCATACCTGACATCAATTCCGTATGATTCAAGATATGCTCCTGTCTCGTAATTGTCCGCGCTCACATCATCATTCCAGTCGCTCTGTTCAAGCACAATTTTGACATCGACTCCTCTTGCGGCGGCCACAACGAGTTCGTCTATCAATTTCATCACTTCATTCTCCGAATCGTCGGAGTAGTATTTCATATCGTACATTATTCCTTTGATTGTCTTTTTTGAATCCTTAAAAATCCCGCTTGCCGCAGAATAGTAATCCCTATTGCACACCATCATTGCCTTAACCTCTGTCAGAGCGAGAGTGTCATCGTCATCATCGCCATTGTCGACTGCCGCAGGCTGGCATGAAGAGAATGCAAGAATCAATACTGAAACTGCAACTGCAAAGACAAAAAAATCCTTATAGATTTTCCTGAGCTTTTTTGTAATCATCTAAAAACCTCTTAATTCCGCTTTCAGTGAGCGGATGTTTGATTAACTGCATTATCACGGAGTATGGAATCGTAGCAATATCAGCTCCTATAAGAAGAGACTGAAGCACATGGACTGGGTTTCTCACTGACGCTACTATAATCTCGGTGGGGTATCCGTAATTCTCAAAAATCGTGTGTATGTCTTCAACAATGTTTATGCCCTCCTGAGATATGTCATCAAGCCGGCCTATGAAAGGAGATGTGAATGTCGCTCCCGCCTTTGCGGCAAGGACGGCCTGAACAGGTGTGAATATGAGAGTGACATTTGTCATAATGTCTTTTTCACTCAAAGTTCTCACGGCTCTAAGTCCGTCTTCAGTCATAGGAATCTTGACTGCTATGTTTGAAGCAATTTTGTGAAGCTCCATAGCCTCTTTCACCATATTTTCATAATCAAGGGCTATAACCTCTCCGGACACGGGTCCTTTGACTATTGAGCATATCTCTGCAAGAATATCGGCCGGTTTTCTCTTTGTTCTCTCTATCTCTTTTGCAATAAGAGTCGGATTCGTCGTTACTCCGTCAAGAAGACCTATACTGTTCGCCTTTTTGATCTCCTCGATATTTGCTGTGTCAATAAAAAATTTCATATATTCCTCCTTTTAATAAAATGCTTTATAAAAAATCAGCCCATCGGCAGGAGCGAGCTTGCCTGCAAGATGCACATCCCTGCTGTTTATAAGCTCTTCTGCGGTTGCCGTGATTTTGCCTCTTCCCACATAGACTGATGTGCCCACAATGAATCTTATCATATTATGCAGAAATCTGTCACCTATAAAAGTGAAAGTGATGCTCTTTCCCCTCACTGTCATCTTTGCCTCTTTCAAATCTACAATCGGATTTTCAATCAGGGATTTTTTTCTGCAGAAAGTTGAAAAATTATGTTTACCCTTCAAGTCGGATATGAATCTGCTCATTTTATCATAATCAATCATATAGTTTGTCTGCCAGACAAAGCCGCGTTTCAAGGGGCTGTATCCGTTATACATAGAGTATTTGTACATTCTTCCCTTGCAGGAGAATCTGGCGGAAAAATCTTCATCCGTCTTTTTTATTGATTTCAGAAATATTTTTTTATTTAAAATTGAATTTGCAGAATGTAGAAACAAACTCTTGTCTTTAATCTTGTTATTTGTCTTGAAATTAAAAGTATAATTATATGCCGACACACCCGCATCCGTGCGCCCCACACCGACAACTGCGATCTTCTCATTTTGTATTCTTCTGAGAGCGCTCTCTATATTGTCCTGAATTGTATTTCCGTTCGGCTGGCTCTGCCACCCTTCAAAACCCCTTCCGTCAAATTCGCAAATTACGATGTAGTTCACTGTTTTATCAGTATGTTAAGGAGTTTTCCTTTCACAAATATCTTCTTAATCACTTGGCGGCCTTCAGTATACTTTTTAACAGCATCATCATTCATTGCATATTCGTATGCAGTCGCCTCATCACAGTTTAAAGCAACTTCGATTCTTGATCGCACCTTTCCGTTTATCTGAATCACAAGAGTCATCTTCTCGTCTTCAAGATAATTTTTGTCTGCAGACGGCCAATCAGTTAAAAAAATCGAATCAGCCAGTTTGAATTTTTCAAAAATCTCTTCGCACAAATGAGGCATGAACGGAGCTGTTATCTTCAGCATCTTGTCAGTTATATGAGAGGCAAATTCCGAGCGAATCTCCTTCTCGTGTCTGTAAATAAGATTTAAAAGCTCCATCAGAGAAGCTATGGCTGTATTGTGGCTGAATTCTTCAATATCTTTTGTCACCTGATTTATTGTCTTGTTCAGTTTTATATAAATGCTTTTCTCCGCATCGGACTCAGGAAGAACCTCTTTCACATTCTTTGACGCATTTGCAGAGCAGAATCTTTCAAATCTCTCTATGAATCGCGTAATTCCTATTATTCCGTCCTCAGACCAGACCGCGTCTTTTCCTGCAGGACCTATAAAGAGCTCTGTGCCTCTTGCTATATCGCATCCGTATTTGTCAATGAAGGGTCCCACAGGGACTGCGTTTCCGGCTGATTTTGACATTGTCTTTCCCTTTGCGTCCATTATCATTCCCTGATTGAACAATGCCTTTACAGGCTCCTTTGCAGAAATATATCCGAGGTCGCTTAAAACTTTTGTAATGAACCTGAAATATATGAGATGTCCGTTTGCATGTTCCGCTCCTCCTATGTACATATCTACAGGAAGAAGAGCATCCGCCTTCTCTTTTTCAAAAATTTTTTTATCATTTTTTGCATCCGTGTATCTCAGCTGATACCATGAGGAATCGACAAATGTGTCCATAGTGTCCTTGTCCCTCTTTGCTTCACCTCCGCACTTAGGGCACTTCACAGACATGAATCCCTTATGGCTTGATAGAGGAGATTCTCCGCGCGGCGTAAAATCCACTTCGTTTGAAGGAGGAAGAACAACAGGCAGGTTTTCGTCAGGCACAGGCACTATTCCGCATTTCTCGCAGTGAATCATCGGTATAGGAGCGCCCCAGTATCTCTGCCGTGAGACAAGCCAGTCGCGAAGTCTGTACTGAACCGTCTTTTTCCCCATATTCTCTTTTTCTATCTTATCAGCTATCTTCTTCATTGCTTCGGAAGATTTCATTTTATCAAATTCCTGCGAATTAACCATTATTCCTTCATCAACAAATGCATCCTTTGAAAAATCCCAATCATTCTCTTTCGGATTTATAACCTGCACAAGGTCTATGCCGTATTTCTTTGAGAATGCAAAATCCCTTGTGTCATGCGCAGGCACACCCATCACAGCTCCTGTGCCGTATGAAGCAAGCACATAATCTGCAATAAATATTTTAACCTTCTGATTATTGAGCGGATTTATTGCATCAATTCCCGTGTAAACTCCGTCTTTCTCTTTTTCAGTCGACTGTCTTTCTATTTCAGTCTTATTTATTGATGCGTGAATGTATTTTTCAATTTCATCCTTTTTGCTTTCACTTATCTTCAATTTTTTTATCAAAGGATTTTCAGGGGCTATTGCCATGAATGTGACACCGTAGATTGTATCGGGGCGTGTAGTGAAGACACTGACCTTTTCGTTTGAGTCCTCAATTCTAAAATCAATCACCACTCCCTCCGAGCGCCCTATCCAGTTTGTCTGCATTGTCTTTATATTCTCAGGCCAATCTTTCAATGTGTCTATGTCTTCAAGAAGCCTCTCTGCATAATCCGTTATTTTGAAGAACCACTGCTCAAGCTCTTTTTTTTCGACTGTCGAGTGGCATCTCCAGCATGTTCCATTTTCAACCTGCTCATTCGCCAAAACTGTCTGGCAATCCGGGCACCAGTTCACATTTGCTTTTTTTCTGTATGCGAGATTGTTCTTAAACAGCTGTATGAATATCCACTGAGTCCACTTGTAATAGTCCTCTCTGCATGTAATAACCTCTCTGTCCCAATCATAGAGAAGTCCCATTTTTTTAAGCGTTGAAGAGGAGACTCTGATATTTGCAAGGGTCCAAGCGTCAGGAGCCACCTTTCTCTTTATTGCGGCTCCCTCTGCAGGCAGACCGAAGGCATCCCATCCGACAGGATGCATAACATTGAATTTGTTCATTATCTTGTACCTGCACAAAACATCTCCTATAACATAATTCCTCAAATGACCCATGTGAAGGTCACCGGAGGGATATGCAAACATTTCCAACAGGTAAAATTTCTTCTCTCTATTTCCTTTGAACTTGTCCAGCCCTAATTCTTTCCATCTGGAATTCCATTTCTCTTCTATATGTTTTCTGTTCGAGTCCATAGTTAAGCATTACCCATTTCCTTTAATTTTTTTTCCAGCATTTCCAGTCTTCCCGTGAGTTCAAGCTCTTTCTTTCTCTTCAGTTCAACTCTCTGAGAAAGCGCTATCTCCTCTTTTCTCTTCGCAACAATACGTTGGGTTATCTCTATCTCTTCTTTTCTCTTCTGCTCCATCTCTTGAGATGATATTGGAGCGCCTCCGGGTAATGCGGATGACATCTGCGCCGACTGTGTCTTCATCTGCTGTATTCTCTGATTCAAAGTATTCTCTTCATTTCTCTTTGATTCTATGTCGCTCATTATCTGCTGAAGCTGAAGCCTGAATGTGTCAACCTGATTCTTAATCATTTTCAGCTCTTCAGTGCTTGTATCAGACTGTTTTGATTTATCTATTCCGTCTTTGAGCGATTTCTGCTTTTCAGTGAGTTCATTTATTTTATTCTCATAAAATTCAATCTGTTTCTTCTTCTCCGAAATCTCCTGATCGCTCTCTCTTATTATTTTGTCGACTTCATCGTATCTGCTTCCCGTCTCTTTTATTTTTTTATTCATTTCATCAAGCCTCTTCTCTGCATTCTTTACCTCTGTCAGCTTGTTATTCAAAGTTCTCTGCGCATCCTCTTCCTGCTTTCTCAATTCCTCTATTTTTGCCGACCTGAGGGATGCAAATTCACCGCCTCCGCCTCCGAGCATATTTGACATAAGCACTGCAAGAATAATTGCTCCAATGATTCCGACTCCGAATGATGCGGCGACTCCCACAACAGGACTGCCTGATGATTTCTGCGGCTTCTGCTCATAATTGACTTTCTTCATTCCGATATGAACCTCTCCTCTCTTTTTATTTCCTGTTCTTATCGGAACACCTGCGTCAAATATATTTGCGTCTATATCCTGAATGAGGCGGTCTTCATTTGTGAGTGTCTTTACTTTGCTCACATTGAACGGCTTTGAAACATTGGTGGGTGTCTTTGAATCTCCCCATAGAATATTTTCAGTGTCAATAACATAAATATAATCAATCATTCCGTTTGAATTCTCCACTGTAGCCAAAATCATCTCCATTATCGGACCTTCGTCTTCGTCAAGAAGCGGCTCAAGCGAGGCTGACGCTATAACCGAAGCAAGATTGATTGCCGCGTCATTTCTCTCCTTGACCAGCATATCTTTGACATCTGATGAATTTGATTGGGATGCTTTCGGAGAAAGGACCATGACTATTATTGAAGTCAGGATTAGTATGACTGAAACTCCGACTATCATCAAAATAGTAAACTTTCCTTTTTTCATACGGTCTCCTTTATGTTATCTTATAAATATACATAAAATATATAATGCTGTCAAGTGAAATATCAGGGAGGCAGGAAAGAGAACAGAAAATAGCCTTTTACGAGCATACCAGTTTACAAGCGCACCAGCGCACTATTTCTTTTCTTCTCTGATCTATTAACTGTTTTTGTTTTGCTCATGGCACAAGGCACACGGCGTCTTTATCACCAGCGTACGAGCGTACCAATTGTCCGTTATTGCGATGAGTCCTCGAAGAAGCAATCTCTATGCTTCTCTCATTTCTTTTGTATTTGTCTTTTTCTCCCTCGCCTCTTGAACTATTAACTACCAACTATAAACCATCAACTATTAACTGTTTTGTTCTTGTATTTGTCTTGCCCCGGCTCACGGCTCACGGCGTATGGTGGCGTCTTCGCCGAAGCAATCTCCTTGCTTTTCCCGATTCTTTGTATTTGTTTTGTTTTTCCTGCACCCGGCTCAAGGCTCACGGCACATGGCTTCTTGTCCCTTGTGTCGCTTAAAATTAGAGTAAATAGCGGCGGGGGTGGAAAAATTGGAATTCTTCTATAAGGACTAAGTATGGCTTATACTTCTTAATTCTATTTTTCCGTTGAGATGCGTAAGACTGCATCAGACTGCGGCTTTAGCTATTTTGGTATTTTGTTCTTTTTTTCAGGAAATTTCAATCTTTTCAAAAATTAATTCTTTATTTAACACTTTTTTTCTTGATTCAATCGAAGATGCGCATTAATAATGAGCAAAATCGGCTGTATTTGAATTTTAAAATTTTTCCAATTTTTCCACCCCCGCCGCTATTATAAATTATAAATTATAAAATTAAATAAATTTAAATGCATCTTTGGTGTTCTGCAGTTCCTGATTGACTTTCTCCAATTCCTCCACAGGCACAAGCCGTTGTTTCCGTCCCGGTTTTCCCTTCTGCGCCAATGCAGACAAAGCGGCTGCTTGAACCTTCTTGCGGATGAC
>DCUY01000077.1:0-7937 GCA_002327905.1 Caldifarciminota bacterium UBA2202
TTTTTGTTCGGAACTGAAAAGATAAGAAATTTAATCAAATGTTGTATTATTGTTAATTGTATGTATTTGATTCTTGCTCAAGGCTCATGGCGCAAGGCGCAAGGCGTCTTTGTTTCGCTCACGGTACACGGTACACGGCGTCCTCTTCCCCCAACTATAAACTATAAACTATTAACTATTAACTTTTTTTCTGCATACGGCGTCTTTACCTCGCGGCACGCGGGAATAGCGTCGGCTCCCACAAAGCGTTTCGCGCAGGTAGAAGGGCAACAAGCACGCAGGATATCAGCGCTCAAGTTTGCAAGAAATGTTGCACCCTCTTGACGAAACGCGGGATAAGGTTATAATTATAAAAAAGGAGGATTAATGAAAATATTCAAATGTTCCGTATGTGGGTACATATATAAAGGTGATACCCCTCCTGATTTTTGTCCCAATTGCAAATCCCCAAAAGAGAAATTTGTTGAAGTTCTTGACGAACTCACGAAGAAACAGTTATTCTTTGGAGAAAAAGTATCATACTCCGATAAAGTTGAGATAAATCCGTTTTTTGAGGATTATGAATCTCTTGCTCCATTCATTTACAATCTTCCCGTCGGAAAGAGAGCCCCTCTGCATAAGCATCCTAAGAGCGATGAATTGTTTTTTGTTATCAGAGGAAAAATCAAATTCAGAATAGGAGATGATTATTTTGTTCTAATTAAGGGCGATATGATACAGGCAAAGATGAATACTCATCATAATTTTGAAAATATCTCCGATGAGCCCGCGGTCTTTTTATCCGTTAAAGGACCGAAGCCTGTAACAACGGAAATACTCGAATAGGAGAAAAAATGACACTCAATCTTGAAATCTACAAATGCAATATATGCGGAAATATTATTGAAGTTGTTAAAAGCGGAGACGGCGACTTGGTCTGCTGTGGGCAGAAGATGGTAAAGATGGAGCCGAAGGGAATGGAGAGCGGTCAGGAGAAGCATCTGCCGTTTATCAAAGAGGAGGATTCTTCAATAGTTATTAAGATAGGAGAGACAGAGCATCCAATGACTGAAGAGCATTATATAGAATGGATCGAGGTGATAACTGATGAAGGTATATTTAAAAAATATTTCAAACCCAAAGACAAGCCGGAGTTCAAAACAGATAAGAAGAATAAAATAAAAGTTGTAAGAGCTTATTGCAACATACACGGTCTGTGGAGAAAATCAAATGTAGAGGAGTTTGGCAGGGAAGATCTGATTCTCTTTGCAATAAAGAGTGAAACTGACGCGCAGATTGTTTACAGCAATCTGGCAAAGAGAGTTAAAAACGCATTCCTGAAAGAGCGTTTTGTTTTTCTTGCCGGTGAGGAAGAAAAACACAAAAATTATTTTGAAGAGTTTTACAGAGAGACATACACGAAAGATAAAATAGTGCTTCCATCAGATGACATAATTCCTCTTCCAAAAATAAATGCGGGAGATGAAAAAACAATCATAAGCGAAATTCTCTCCTCCGCAATGAATGCGGAGCTTGCAGTAAGCGAGTTTTATCTTGACCTTTCAAAATTATTTGCAGATATGCCCAAAACGGCGAATATGTTGAAATTTTTTGCATCTATGGAGATGATTCACTATTCAATATTGACAGCTGAGAGAAAAAATGCTGAAATATTTGAATCTTATGAAAATGAAGTGCCGATGATTCACGTTGGACCTTAAAATCGGCATTGGGATTTTTGACATGAGATTAGAAAAGGGAGTGTCAAAAAATCTCACGGGGGAGAGCATGTGCTCTTCCCCGAAATATTTTTGAGAGTCTACAATTTTTCCGTCAAGAGTCCGTCTTTTATGTAAATCACCCGTTTGGTTTTCAAAGCAACATCATGTTCGTGTGTGACTATTATGATGGTCTTTCCCTGCTTATTCAGAGTATTTAATATGCCCATTATTTCATCTGACATTTTAGAATCAAGATTGCCCGTTGGCTCGTCAGCTAAAATGAAATCAGGGTCATTTGCAAGCGAGCGGGCTATTGACACTCTCTGCTTCTCTCCTCCTGACATTTCAGTGGGTATATGGTGAACTCTGTGAGAGAGTCCGACAAGGTCAAGAAGCTCCATAGCCCTATTGTGCCTCTCCTTTCTGTTTACCTTTGCATATATCATAGGCATTTCAACATTACGCAAAGCTGATGTCTTCGGAAGAAGGTTGTAACTCTGAAAAACAAATCCTATCATTTTATTCCTAAGCACAGCGAGTTCGTCATTAGTATGAGTTGACACATCCTGTCCGTCTAACTTGTACATTCCTCTTGTCGGCCGGTCAAGGCATCCTATAATGTGCATCAGTGTTGATTTCCCGCTGCCGGAAGGACCCATAATCGAAAGAAATTCTCCATGTTCAATATCAAAAGAGACCCCCCTTAAAGCATTTACAACTCCGCCCTTGAAAGGGTACTCTTTGACAATATCAGTCATCTGTATTATTTTACTCATATCTTAAACACTCCACTGGATCCAGTGACGCCGCCTTCCTTGCAGGAAGAATTCCGAAGAACAGCCCTGCGCTGACAGAGAAGAGAAATCCGAGAAGAACAGACCACATGGGAATGGCAAACGGCAGGTTTGAAAATTTTGATATGATAAATGCGATGGAAAAGCCGGCCAAAATGCCGATTATTCCTCCCGTAAGGGATATTGTTATCGATTCGAACAAAAACTGAAGGAGTATCTCCCTGTTTTTCGCTCCGATTGATTTTCTTATTCCTATCTCTCTTGTCCTTTCGGAGACTGAAACTAACATTATGTTCATGATTCCGATTCCGCCGACCACAAGAGAGAGAGAGCCGATGGCTATCATTATCAGAAATATAGCCGTAGTGAGTGACTGCCATTGAGTCATCAAAGCGTCAGATGTGTTGATAAAAAAATTATCCTCTTCATTGGGCTTCAAAGAATGCGATAACCTCATTATCCACCTAAGCTCCTCAATGGTCTCCTCGGGAGTGGTGCTTCTCACTTCAATTGAGAGCCGTCTTGTCTCTTCACCGTAATATTTGACCATTACGGTATATGGAATATAGACAACTTCATCCATTGACTGGCCGAAGACAGAGCCCTTCTCTTCAGTTATTCCCTGAACAAGATATTTTCTTCCATCAATAGTTAGTGTTTTCCCTATAGGATTTTCATTTTTGAATATATTCTTCTGAATATCTTTTCCTATTACGCACACATTTCTCTTATATTTGATATCATCAGCAGAGAATGCAATTCCCATATCCACTGCGATATTGTTTATTTTAAAGTCGTTCTCCGATATACCCTGAGTCTGAATTGCATCAAGCCGCTCGTTTCTGTATTTCAGAGAAAACATTCTTGTAATCGATATGCCCACCTCTTCTGCAGAGTTCATCATCTCTTTCACAATTCTGTAATCATCGAAATCAACATAATTCCTCATATTTTTTCTCCAGTCGTCCGGACCCATGCTCACCCATGCATGTCTCTGGACATAGATGACATCGGAGCCGATGGATGAGAAAACCTCCTGCACTTTTGCCTGAAGACCTGCGATTATAGAGACTACGATTATTACTGTCATAACTCCGATGATGATTCCTAAGGTTGTGAGAAAGCTCCTCAGCTTATTGTTTCGAATTGATTCAAAACTTACTCTGATGCTTTCAAGGATTAATTCAAACATATCAATGCCCGTCGTGAGGAGGTTCGGAGGGTCTGTTCTTTGAACTGTCTGATTTACTTGACTGGTCTTGGCTTAACTTGGTTTTCTTGTCTGAGACTTTCACTTTCTGTTTGTCCTGAAGACCCTTTATTGCTATAAATGGCCCCGTAACAACCTTGTCTCCCTCTTTAAGTCCGTCTGAGACGATTTCAAGCCTCATATTGCCTATGATTCCTGTTTTTACAGGAGTAAATTTAATTGTATTGCCGTTTAAAACAAAGACGCCTTCTTCGCCGTTTCTGCTTACAACAGCCTGTATTGGAACTGTCAGGACATTCTCTTTAACCTTAGTTACAATATTGACCTCTCCTGTCATTCCGGATATAAGCTCCTCGTGGGCACCGTCAAGGAGTATTTCAACTTCATACTCAATTCCGGAGTCTGTTGAAGAATCCTGAGTCGGTCTATTGCCTTTCTGATATACTCTTCCTGTATAAATTGTTTCCGGGAATGCGTCGAATATAACTGTAGTAGGATTCTCTTTCATTATTTTTACTATTGATGTCTCATCGACATTCGCCTTTACAAGAAGCTTGTTATTGTCTGACACTGTCATAAGAACAGTTCCAGTGTTGTTCATTGTGCCTGTTATCACATTCTCGCCCTCTTCAACATATACTGCGGTTATTATGCCCTCTATCGGAGATGTGATAAGAGTCTTTTCCATATTGTTTTTTGCAATGTCATAAGAAGCCTGCATTGAGGCGAGAGTGTTTTGCGCATTTTTATACTCAAGCTCGGCGAGTGTGAATTCGGAGAGTGAAGTGAGCTTGTCCTCATAAAGTTTTTTCTGGTTGTCAAATTTATATGATATGTAATCAAAATTTGATTTAGCCGCATTCAAGGCAGTCTCTGCTTCTGACAAACGGGCTTTCTGAGCAATCTCGTCAATTTTTAAAAGCGGAGTTCCTCTTTTTACAACATCACCCTGCTCCACATATATTTTTGTGCATTTTCCAGTGATGTCTGAGGATATTTTAACATCCACGAAAGGCTCAAGAGTGCCGTCAATTGAAACGGTCTCATTTATTGATTCAAGTTTTGCATCCATCGTTTCCACTACAGTCGTAGGCTTCCTCTTTCCGCAGAGAAGAAGAATCAGAATCAATACGATTACTATAATTGCTATTGTTCTTTTCTTTTTAAGGAATTTCACGGTTTCCTCCTTAGTAAATACAAATATCTGTAATAAAGTTTATACACTTCCTTTTTTGCCTTGATGAAATTTATCGAACTTTCAAGGTATGCCTTCTGATAAGTAATATAATCAATAGTCGAAATTTCACCTGCTTCATATAATTTCTGGGATTTGCTGAAAACATTTTTTGCGGCTTCATATCCGCTCTTTGCGCTCTCATAGAGGTCTGTTGTCCAGCTTACTCTGCTTTGAAGATTATCAAGTTCTAAAAGAAGAGCCTGCTTTGTTTTGAGGAAATCAATATGCGCAGATTTTCTTGAATATGATTTATCTATGACATTGAGAGTGCGGGAAAATCCCGTGAAAACAGGGAAGGAGACGCTAATTCCGGCTCCAAAAGATGCCTCGTTTTGAAAGCGGGAAACATCAAGATTCAAAGTTGAATCGGACAATCCGTATGATAAATTGAGGGATACCTTCGGAACGAACTCCGAAACTGATGACGCTTCATCTGCAACTGATATTGAATATGTCTTTTGAGAGATTATATATTCAGGTATATTGCCGATAATATTCTCAGGTTCAAAGGCGGAAATCTCGAATAAAGGAATGGAATCCACATCCGCAAGTTTTTCCGGAGAATCTATTCCAGAAAGTGTCTTAAAGTCGCTCAATGCAACATCATAACCATTCTGATCGGTCTTGTAGGAATACATTACATTGAAATAATTTGATTTTAATGTGAGATAATCATTCTCTGATATTAAACCGGCATTAAATTGGGATTCTCCCTTCTTCATATTGTCATTCTCTCTGCTTAGAAGGAGAGTGTCAAGGTCAAGGCGCATCTGATATTCAAGGAGAGTAAAATATTGTTCTATGACATTCTGCGAAAGAGTATATACACCCTTAAGATAAACGCAGTTTGCAATGTCAGTGTATTCTTTATTTGTGAACAGAGATATGAATACAGGAATATCAAAAAGCTTCTGAGAGAGGCTTAATGACTGCCTGTATGACCATTGGCTCATATCCGAGGAATCTGCAGACAGAGTATAATTGACATAGGGAAGTATTGACGGGAGCGATTGTAAAAGCGCTTTGTTCTGAAGGTCTCTGTCAAGGACTATCTGTTTGAATTCAAGAGAGCCGATTTTTGATTTCATCAATGCATCGTCAAGAGTCGTCTCAGCTGTTAAAAACATTGAAATCAAAATCAAAACCGAAGAGATACAGAGAATTTTTTTCATTTACTCCTCACTTATTAGTAGACAAATCATACCATTATTTTGTGAAATGTCAATTATTGAGACGCAGATAAAATGCCAAACCCTCGCTAATTATTGATATTTTTTGAAATAAAATATCCTGACGCTATGATCAAAATACCTCCGACTATAAGAAAAGCATTGAGTCTAAGGTGTAAAAAGAGGACTTCATTGATAGTAGTGAATATAATTGTCATAAGAAAGAGTATTGAGGCGGAGCTCACAGGAAGAAAGGAGAGTGCATAATTCCAGAATATATACGCAAGACCCGATTGAAAGACACCCATTTCTATAAGCCAGAACCACTCGGAAAACTCATTCGGCAAATTTCCTTTAGTGAAGAGGAGAGGAGACATTAAAACTGCGGATATGAGAAATATTTTGAAGAGAAAGGATATTATTTTGTCAGGATCATTCTTCAATGGTTTTACAAGTCTTGCAGAAAAATAAACATAGAATCCGAATGTTATTCCCGTAAGTATTCCAAGCATTACTCCGATATAGAAGTGATTCTTCAAATCAAGAAAACTTTCTTTCCCTAAAACAATTATTATTATTCCCAATATTGAAAGAAAGAGAGATGCAATCTCTATAAATTTTGGCTTTTCCCTATCAAGGAGAAGGACGAGGAGAAGGACGAATATCGGGGATAAGTTTTCAAGTATCATCACAAGAGTTCCTGAAAGGTATCTTAATGTGAGGTGGTACAGAACGGAATTTCCGCACACCCCCACTAATGATATTATAAGAACCAAAGGGAGCTGGTCTTTAATATCAATCGTGACTCTCTTTTTTGTCAGGAGAAACAGAAAAAAAACGGCAGTTCCTATGAAAAAACGCAGAGACGCCACAAAATACATGTTTATTCCGCGAAGAGCGAGGAATCTGCCTGCAGGTCCGTGAATCCCCCAGAGAAAGAGGGCTATGAAAGCAAATGCCAAGCCCTTCTTTGTTTCACTCATTTTCATCAATATGTATCCAGTATGTCGAATTTTTCAATTGGATTTCCGAGATAAATGCTGTAAGTGAAAAATGAACGGTCTAATGTATCTGTCCTTGATTTGAAGTATCCTCCTCCCATTTCAAATAATCCGAGTATTGTCGAGATTCCAAGAGACAATCTCGTTCCCGCTATGAATGAAGGAGAAAAATCGTTCTTCATCTGATTCATAAAAGCGTATGCTTCAGTCTCGTTGCGTATAAAAATATTATCATTTACATAAAATCTCTCCGACATTCCCGCTGATACAAAGTATCTTCCAGTAAGTGCTCTGTCAAAAAGATACTTGAATTCGAATGTGGGTCTCATCATAGGGTAATCAACCGATACTCCTGTATTGAATATCTGATTTTTATACATCTGAGTTATTAGTCCTGCCGAAGAAAATAAAGATACATTTAATTTATCATAAACTTTTATAGAGTTTAAAAAATTACCGGTGCCTTTGAAATATGACTGCTGAAAATTGTTCAAAGAAAATATATCCGAGTATGTGGAAATTTCATTAAAAACAAAGCTATGAACAGGGACATTGATTCCCAACATAAAGCTTCTTCTGATTCCGCTTTTATTTTCTCCGACAGAGTTGAGCGTGTTTTCGACATAATACAAGCCGAATGAAGTTTTCAACAAATCATCTTCGGCTATTTTTTTATATCTTGAACCCCAAAATAAGGAGAATACGGATTTTGCCCCGTAATTGTTTCCAAAAAGAATTGTTGTGTGAAAATTGTAGTGGTAATCAAATGTATTTGTCCATACTCCGAAATATTTATATATATGATAATTTGAATATATTCCTGCTA
>DCUY01000077.1:7951-9373 GCA_002327905.1 Caldifarciminota bacterium UBA2202
CATATTTTGCATAAATATTTATTCCTGCCTTTGAATCCGTAAATGCTCCTATTGAAATTATATTATAATTGATTGCTTCGGCATTGATTATAATTTTCAAAGTCTTGTTGTTTTTGTCATATGTGATTTCAGGCGTAATTGAACTGAATATCCCCATAGCATAGAGTCTGTAGAATCCGGTTCGCAGTTTATCATAAGAAAATATAGAGCCGGGCTTCATCTCTATTGCATTTAAAATGGTGTTCTTTGTGAGCGCATTCTGAGTCTTAATCTCTATTTCTCCGATTATTCTTCCTTCAAAGACAATGAAGTTGTCTATCAGATCCTTTCTGTATGAGGGATAATCTTCCGTGCGTTTCAGTTTCTCGAGAATTTTAGGGGCCGCCTCTTTCATCGCTTTATATCCGAGGTCTATAAGCTCCTGCACTTTATTGAATTCGTATCCATTGTAATTTCCCACTTCAGGCCTTACATAGTATCCCATCGGCTCAAGAGTGTCTTTGCTTGTATTGGCAGTGAGAAGGTCGATGAGAGTGAATGTGACATCCATGAGATTAAAATGTCTTTTTTCCGAAGTTCTTCTATTGTTTGCAACATCTACGGAGATAATAAAATCAGCACCGAGAGAATCTTTAACTGCATGCGCCGGAATGTTGTCAACCATTCCGCCGTCAAATAGCGCGCGACCGTTTATTTTTGCAGGTTTGAAAATTACGGGAAGAGACATTGAAGCGCGGATCGAGTTTTCAAGCCTTCCCTTGACTATTATCATGGGGCGGTCCATATTGATGTCAGTTGCTGTGCATAAAAAAGGTTTCCAGAGTTTTCTGAAATCTCCGTTTATAGCATTGTCAATCTCTGCAAAAAACGCATAGAGTCCGAAGTTTATAATTTTGTCGTCAAAAGTGCCTTCAGGCATTATTAACTTGTTATTTTCAACATTAAGGTCAATTAATGTCTGGTAGGAATTTATTGAATAGTAAATCGGTAGTTTTTCCTTTATTGAAGTTTCCGTAAACCAGTTCATCATTTCTGATGAAAGAAAAATCGATTCAATCTCCGCGGCTGTGAATCCTGATGACCATAATCCGCCTATTATAGCGCCCATACTTGTTCCGCCGACGACATCAACAGGTATGTGAAACTCCTCTATTGCTTTTAGAACTCCTATGTGTGCAAGGCCTCTTGCCGCTCCGCCTCCAAGCACGAGTCCGATTTTCTCCTGTGAGTAAATCTGCATAGACAGCATAAAGAAAATAATAATTAAAACGGTTTTTCTCATAGAATTGAATTATACACTAAAAGTTAAAGTTGACAATACCTGAGAAAAAACGAAACTTGTCTATCGGCATACGGTACACGGTATACGGCGCATGGCGTTCACATCTCGCCACACGCGGGCATAGCGTCGGCTCACACACT
>DCUY01000100.1 GCA_002327905.1 Caldifarciminota bacterium UBA2202
CGGGGATGATGTGCGAATGAGCGCCGAGCTACTCGCTACGCCAGACAAAGACGCGGCGAAGCGAAGTGTGTGAGCCGACGCTACTCTTGCGTGCCGCGAAACAAAGACGCCTTGCGCCGTATGCCGTATGCCGTATACCGTGAGTCGTGAGCAAGCCGACGCTACACTATTCGGCAGTCACATACTGTCAACCCTTCTCGGAACGGATACATAAACGGATTATTCTGCTCCTCAGCAAGTTTGCCCTCTTTTAGAAAAGATTTATCTGGAGTGAAGTATAATTTCACTCTCTGCGCGTTTTCAGACGCTATATACCCAATTATCTTCATTAAATCCAAAGAGCGCTCACTCATAACTTCATAGATGTTCATAACATCTTCCTCTATTCTGAAGGCGATTACAGAATCTTTTTGCGGCAGATAGAATAAATCATCTTTCAATTCATAGACAAAGTGCCACATTCTGACATGTCCTCCTTTAAATACATCAAAGATATTCGACTGGGGAATGCTGTTTTTCATGACTCTCTCTATCAGGCATCTGTCTTTATCGGAATCCATGGACAGTTTGATGATTTTTTTAGGCTTTTGCCTCATCTTGATTTCATTCACGGAATATTTATTGTCATATATAAGATTAAATCCGAATTTTTTGTAAAAATCCAATGCATCCTCATTTGGAAAAAGAAAAATCAATTCCGCTTCTTTGCCGTACTTGTCAAGAGCCGTTTTTATCAGTTCTCCTGCATATCCTCTGCCTCTGTATCCGTTCTTTGTCATTACTGTACCTATCTGCACAGCCTTTACCCATTCATTTGAAATTACCAATTCCATTCTGTTGACTGAAACATTTGAAATGACTTGATTATCTAAAATCAATGAAAGAGGAATGTAATTGTCATCCCAGAAACCCATCCTATGCCATTTTTCAAAATCAATGCCGAATATTTCGAATGCAAGCTTATTGAATGAACATCTTAGAATTTCATCAGTTTTATATCCTTCTTTATATTTCAATCCGCAATTCTTCCATATTATATTATTTTACACTATTTCATTTTGCAGTCAATAAAACAGAAGGACAGGCATTATGCCTGTCCTTCATAAATAAAATGCAATAAAGGATTTTACTGTACGCTGTCCAGATTATCCTTTACTTCCTGTGTATTTTCATCATCTTCTCCGTATACTGATTTATACAAATCATATGCCTTTTTGTAGTATTCGACAGCTGAAGCATTTTCATTTAATTTTTGATGCGCCAGACCGATGTTGTTGTATGAATTGCCGAGCTCTTTGTCATTATTTGATGCTTTAAATATTTCAACTGCTTTTTTATAATATGTAATCGCTTTGCTGTATTCAGATTGATAATCAAAGAGAACTCCGTAATCATTGTATGCGAGTCCAAGCTGTTCTTTTTTGTATCCGCCGTTCTTTTCGAGCACTTCAACCGCCTCCTTCATGTATTTTTCCGCATCATCATATTTTCCCCACATTACATATACCCATCCGAGATTTCTCAAATCAACACCCACAAGAGTGTCAGTCTTTCCGTAATTTTTCTTTTCCAGTTCTACAAGCTTCTTCATTGCGTCCGCAGCATCAGCATAGTATGCTCCGTTATAGTATATTGAATAAAGATCATAGTACGGGATTTCAAGATTTGAATTGTAATTTCCTGTCCCGTTTAAATCCTCAAGAATCTCTACTGCATCTTCAAGATAATTCTGCGCATCCTCATCAAAGAAATTCTGATAATATAAATCTCCAAGATTGCTCTTCAATATCCCCACATTGCTCTTTTCGGCGGAGCCTGCATTTTCAAATGATGTTATTGCCTTCTTGAAATTCTCCTCTGACTGCGTGAAATTCCCGAGCTTGCTGTTTATAAGTCCGAGAATATTGTATGCATGCCCCATTTCAGGAGAATTGACTCCGAATTCATTCTTTGAAAAGACTGCAAGATCTTCGGCTTTGACCATTGCGTCTTCATAGTATCCGCCCTTATAGAGTTCGTCAGCTTCGTCATAATCATCCTGCCACTGGTCTGCAAAACAGACTAAAGCGGATAAAGATAAAATAAGAATCATGAAAGATCTAAAAGCGAAAGTTTTCATTAACTCCTCCTTTTTCATAATATTAGATTTTTTTGTTCAATAAGTCAATATGGGAAATGCAAATAATATCTCTTGAAAAAAGACTTAAAATATATAGAATAATAAAAAAAGGAGGCAATATGGAGAGTGTGAAATGCAGAGAGTGCGGAAAGGATGTAAGTTCAAAGGCAACAATCTGCCCTGCATGCGGAGTGATGTACCCTGCCAATCCCAAATGGAAGGGATGGGGTTTTGAAAAGAAGAGTGAAAGGATGGTCGGCGCCCTGCCTCTTCTGCACATTGCTTTCGGAGTTGATGAAAACGGAAGAGTGCGTAAGGCAAACGGATTTATTGCAATAGGCCAGTTTGCAAAAGGATATTTTGTTCTTGCCCAGTTCGGATTTGCATACATTCTCGGAATAGGTCAGTTTATATTAGCTCCCTTTGCTTTGTCGCAGTTTGCATTTGGACTTTTGAGCATTGGGCAGTTGGCATTCGGCATCATATCTGTAGGCCAGTTTGCAATAGGATATTATGCTCTCTGCCAGATGGGTTTTGCCTACAACTTATGGAGTATGAAGCATGCAGACCCTTCTGCAGTCTCATTTTTCAAGCCATTTGTCGATTCTCTAAAAAACTTATTCTAAAAAGAAGTCTTTATGATCCGGTCCGTTCAATCCATTTGCGGACACTGCATGAAAAGAGATAACATCTGTAAAAGAGCACTTTATAATGGCTCTCTTGTCAAG
>DCUY01000091.1 GCA_002327905.1 Caldifarciminota bacterium UBA2202
TATGGTTCAAAGGCGATAGTATGGGTAGATACTTTGACAGCATGGAGGTATATGCGGATAAAAGTATGACGATGGAGTATATAAGGGCAGGGAACAAGATGGAACTGATAGTTGACTCAATAAAGGCATTTGACGGAATGAATCCAATAAGCGGGATAGATGAGGATGATATAGTAGTCTTCTTCTTTGGATGGGGTACAAACAAACCCGATATAAATGAGAACAACATAGACAGCATATTGAGATTGAGTGGCGGAGATGAATGGGATATATCCGGAGAGGGTATAGAGTTGACAAAGTGGCTGAGCTATCCTGATGGAGACAGGTTTTATGTATATTTTGACGCTAGCGGAAAGATACCGACAGTTGAGGTAGGAGATACTGTATATACAGACAGTCAGACTGTAATGGGTTCATGGTGCGGAGAAGTGTGGAAAAGACCGGTTGTGATAACAGGGAGCTTCGGACCGACAGGGACAGAAGAGAGCCGTGTGCCGTGCGCCGTGGGCTGTGAGCTAAAGATACAAATGCAGAGCCAATACATAATATGGAATACAAATACAGAAGGAACATTGACAGTTTATGACATATCAGGAAGAGAGATAATCAAAGAAGAATCAAAGACAAACGGCACGCACAAGACAGACATCAGACACTTGAAGAATGGGATATACTTTATAAAATTGAAAGATGACAATAAAGAAATCATTAAGAAACAAATAATATTGAAATAAAGAACTTGATACTTAAAAAATCACATTAAAGAAGTATTTTTCTGTATTGCCATATTTTTACTTTTTTGTTATAATATAATGTTATTTGAAACAGGAGGTTTAATGTATATTTTAGGACTAAATATAGGACATGACGCGACTGTGACTCTTATAAAAGACGGAAAGATACTCTCTGCGATTGCAGAGGAGAGAGTTTCAAGGGTAAAATTCCATTTCGGATTCCCATACGGGGCGATTAAGGAATGTTTAAGAATAGCAAATGTAAAAGGAAATGAAATTGAAAAAGTAGTGCTCTCATTCAATAATGACCTTTCAAGGTCGCCCTTTCATTACACTGACCTTATTGTTTACAGAAGCGGCACAATAGACCCGTCGAATGAAATAGACAACAGAAAGAAATATGATACTGCAAAAGAGATTATATTCAGAAAAATAATAGGTGAAAAGAAATATTGGAAGATGACAAAGAAATATGCGGTCAAGCATATTACAAATGCAATAAAAAAATGCGGAATAGAGAACTTTACTCTTTCCACAGCCGAACATCATTTGTGTCATGCGGCATCTGCCTATTATGAGGGCGGGAAGAATGAAGCCCTCATAGTGACAATGGACGGAGCGGGCGACGGACTCTCGGCAACTGTGAGTGTGGGAAAAAACGGAAAAATAGAGCGTTTAAGCGAAGTTGAGGATGTCTATTCTGTTGGAAGATTCTATTCTGCAATAACCAAATTTTTAGGATTCAAGAGAAACAGGCATGAAGGAAAAATAACAGGCCTCGCCGCATACGGCGACCCTAATAAATTATATGATTTGTTCAAACAGCTTATAGACATAACTCCTGACAAAAAATCATTCTATTGCCCGCTTGCAGGAGGCGACCTTAAAGGAGAAAAACTGAGAAACAGCCAGATGAGGTCATTCCTCTCTGGGAAGTATTACGGACATAACTATACCAACCTCTATCTTGAATTTCTAAATGAAAAATGCCTCAATGAGAAGAGAGAGGATATAGCAGCTGCGGCGCAGAAATTGACAGAGGATCTGATAGTGGATTATGTATCCTATTATGTAAACACAACGAAAATATTTGATATAGTTCTCGCAGGCGGAATATTCTCCAATGTTAAAGTCAATCAGAGAGTCCTTGAATCCAAAAATGTGAAATCTGTCTTCATACATCCGAATATGGGAGACGGAGGGACGGCAACAGGAGCGGCGTATGTTGAGTATGCCAAATATCTGGAGTCAAAGAATAAAAAATTCCTGCCTTTCACTGTTGAAAATGTTTATTACGGACCGGAGTTTAATGACGAAGAGATACTTGAATCATTGAAAAAGTTTGACGGACTTGAGTACAGAAAGAGCAGTGATATAATTAAAGAGACAGCGGAGATGATAAAGAATAAAGTTGTTGTCGGATGGTTTCAGGGAAGAATGGAATATGGGCCGAGAGCTCTCGGAAACAGGTCGATACTCTTTGATCCGGGCGACAAAAAGATAAATGACTGGCTCAATAAGAGACTCAAAAGAACCGAATTCATGCCATTCGCTCCCTCGGGAATCTTTGAAGAGGGTCCGACTGTATTTGAAAATTTCTCCCGCGGAGAGTATCCGGCTTATTTCATGACAATCACCTTCAATGTCAAAGAAGAATGGAGAAGCAGGATTGATGCTGTCAATCATGTTGACAATACGGCGCGTCCGCAGATGGTTAAAGAGAATCAAAATCCTCTTTACTACAAACTTTTAAAAGAGTATCAGAGGCTCTCAGGTCTGCCATTGTTTGTGAATACAAGCTTCAATATGCATGAAGAGCCGATTTTATGCACACCTGACGATGCAATGCGTTCTCTTAAAAACAACTGTGTGGATGTTCTTGTAATAGGAAATTACATAGTAAAACAAAAGGCATAATGAAATATTCCTCAGTAGTCTGCTTTGCAGGCGGCGATTGGTGGTATCATCACACCCATTCGTATAATCATCTGATGAAGCAGTTCTCAAAGGATGTCAAAGTGCTTTATGTAAACTCCCTTCCTGTCGGAAGCGTCGGCGGGGCAAAGAGCTCCAAAAGAATCTTAAATAAAATAAAAAGCATTGCCAGATTCTTTAAGAAGGCGCAGAAGAATCTTTATGTCTTTACTCCCATATTCATACCCATGAAAGACAGCGGATTTCTTCTTGAGGTGAACTCTCTGCTCTTAAAAATACAGATAAAAATAATAATCAGTATGCTTAAAATGAAGGATCCTCTCATCTGGATTGCTAATCCCAATGGATATATATTTCTGAGAAAATCAAAGAAGTTAAAATCAGTTTATCAGATAGTGGATAAGGTCTCGGCATACAGACACGCCGGAGAAATGGTTAAGACATTTGATTCTGATTTGTGCAGGGACTCTGATTTGATTTTTACGCCCGGAAGAATGCTTTACGAAGAGAAGAAGACGCAGTATCCTGAAAAGGTCTTTAGAATTAAGCACGGTGTAGATACTGAACATTTTGTAATTAAATCAGATATAATGCCTTATGATTTTCCGCAGAACGGAAAGAAGACCTTTACTTACTGGGGTTCAATAGATTATAAAAAGGTGGATTACTCTCTCTTGAAATACCTTGCGGAAAATGGCTCTGAATTTAATATACTTCTAATCGGAAGAGTATTTGATTTTAAGATGGAGGATTTTAAGGAGTATAAGCATATATATTTTCTCAGGGAGAAAAAATATGAAGAGCTTCCTCTTTATGCATTCTTTTCTGACGGGTTTCTGATTCCTTGGGACAAAGATGATGAGATGAACAGAAATGCAAGTCCGATTAAGCTCCGTGAATACCTCTCCACAGGAAAACCTGTTATTGCCACTTATATTCCCGAGTTTGAAGAATTCAGGGATTATATAATGATTTCGCGCGACAACAGAGAGTTTCTCGGCAATATGGCGAAAGCATTGAAAGAGGATTCTGAGATTGAGCGTAAAAAGAGAATGGAATTTGTAAAGTCAAACAGCTGGAGAAATGTTTATGAGGATATTCGCAAAACTCTCTCTGATTTTCCTGATAACTCTTGAAATATCTGCATTGGAGTCAACTCTCATAGTGCCTCCTTTTCAGCATTCAATGGGATATCATAAGGCTAACTCATCCATAGCTAAAATGGTTCTCGGCAAGAAGGTCGACTTTCACAGAATAGGCGGAATATGCGCATTGAAGATCTCCCAGCTTGATGATAAGACAACGAAAGATGATGATGCGATTTTGTCTCTCTTCGGTCTTAATAATCATCAGATTATATACAATGTGGGTCTCAAAAAATTAAAAATATACGGCGCAAAAGGAAGGCTTAAGAATCCTGAAACTTTTTACTATCCGTTTGACATTGCAGTGACTCCAAAAGGCTCTGTCTATCTGACTGACACATACAATTACAGGGTGATGAAACTGAAATATGATGAAGATGACTCACTTGAATATGACAGGGAGTTGGGCGGAATGGGAGTGGATTCCGCATCCCTCAATCTTCCTAAGGGTCTTGATTATTCAGCTGTTGAGGATATATATATATGCGACAGTAAAAATGACAGAATAGTTGTCTGCGATTCGACCTTAAAGACAAAAATGATTTTTGACAACATACCGAGTCCCCACTCAATCAGTGTTATAGATTATGATAAAAAATACCTCACTGTAAATGAGCCATTGTCAGTGATAGTTTCAAGCGGCAGGACGCATCTTCTAAAGCTCGGACCTCACGGGCAGATTCTTGCGGAGATTTTTCCTCAGGATTTAACCGATTATGAGCAGATTGATTTTAATTTCATTGATTATGATTACAATGGAAATATCTGGGTCACTGACACAGTAAACAGCTGTATTCACAAATTTGACATCAACTTAAAATACATAACATCATTCGGCTCTGAGGGAACAGGGAAGGCGCAGTTTTACAAACCTGAGGGCATATCAATATACAGAAAATTCGGACAGGTCTTCGTGGCTGAAAGGACAGGTTTTCAATACTATTGGATAGGAGTGGACGGATATATCAGGGAATTCACTCCGTCGGTTTTAACTGACTCCACAGAGGGACTCACAATATCACTTTACACAACTGAGCAGTGCAAAGTAACTATAGAAATAGCTAAGAACGGTAAAAAGGTGAGGCGCCTCACTCAGAGTTTGAAACGAAATATAGGGCTTAATTATATTTTATGGGACCTCAAAGACGAAGACGGGGAGAGAATCACTGAAAAAGGCAAGTATGATATGAGGATAACTCTTGAGGCACTCTACTCTTCAAGAGGATTCTTTTCAAAGGAGATAAAACATTATATTGAAAAAATTTAGTCTTATTCTGATGCTCTGCGCCTCTCTGCTTTTAAGCGGAATGACAGTTGTATCAATGGCTCCCAATATCACAGAATCAGTTTATTTCCTTGAAGCAGACTCGATTCTTAAGGGACGCACTCTTTACTGCGACTATCCGAAGGCGGCGGAGAATGTTGATGTGACAGGAACATTCATTGAGATGGATTATGAGAAGATTCTTCTCCTTAGTCCTGACATTGTCATTTTCAGCGGGAATCTCACATCAAAGCAGAAGACATTTCTTGATGAGTACAAGATAAAATATGTTGATATAAAAATGGAAAGAGCTTGTGAGGTTATTCCCGCATTAAGAACTCTTGATTCTTTGATAAATCATTCTTCAATGAAGGATAAAATAGACTCGCTTGATAGTTCTTTCAAACCGGAGCTGTCAGCAAGAACTTCAAAAATATTTCTTGAAATGAGTTCTAAACCTCTCGTATCTGCAAACAAAAACAGTTATGTAGGAAGCATTCTTGAAATGATGGGCTTCTCCGTATTCTCCGATTCCAATTACAGCTCATACAGCGCAGTTTCTCAAGAGGAAGTAATAAAATTCAATCCCACGGCTATAATAGTATTTCATGATGAATCAAAGGTGTCGGACAGGCTCGGATGGGAGAATGTGAATGCCGTCAAAAACAAGAGGATTATCTATTTGAACAAAGAGGAGACAGACATACTATCAAGACCCGGACCGAGAATATCGGAGGCGCTTAAAGTTTTGGAGGATATTCGTGAAAAGTTCTCCCTTTAAGATTATCGCTGTATTCTTATTTATTCTTCTTATTTATATTTATCTTACATTTGAAATAGATCTCTCCTCTGCTTCACATTTGAATCTGCTGTTAAATATACGGCTACCCCGTCTTATTTTGGCTCTTCTCACAGGAGCGGGGTTGTCTCTTTCGGGAGCTGTGATGCAGACTCTGTTCAGGAATCCTCTCGCTGATTCATATATGCTCGGAATATCAGGAGGCGCATTATTTGGAGTAATGCTCTCGAAGATGTTCTGCGGAGGAAATATCATACTGTCAGTTGCTTTTTCATTCTCATTCGCCCTCATATCATTTTTTCTCTCACTCATCATTTCAAAGTCAATTAAAGGAGACAAGAGATTTACTCTCGTTTTGTCAGGTTTGATGCTAAACATACTCTTCTCCTCTCTTGTCGTTGTGATGTCAATGCTTATCAAGGCAGATTCGAAGGACCTTTTTTATATGCTGATGGGTTCCTTAAACATTATTATACTTAAGAAATATTTATTTTTTTACATAATTCTTGCTGTTCTGCTCCTGTTTTCATTCATATTATTCTTTATTAAATCAAAGGAGCTTGACCTCTTGGCATTCGGAGATGAGATAGCGGTTTCATCAGGCATTGATGCAAAAAAGTCATTCTATACTATGATGATGCTCTCCGTCTTTATTGCAGGCATTCTCGTTTCATTTTCGGGGATAATCGGATTCATAGGAATCCTCATTCCCAATATGGTAAGAATGTCAAAACAGAAGCATATAAAACTGATTCCCGAGGCGCTATTCTTCGGTTCATTTGCTCTTCTCTTGTCTGATTTCATAGCAAAGAATGCGCTTGCTTTTGAAATGCCTGTCGGTGTCGTGACATCCATAGTGGGAGTACCATTTCTCTTCATCATACTTAAAAGGAGTTTTAATGCTGAAAGTTGAATCCTGCTTTTTCCGGTATGATGCGAAGAACCCTCTGCTTGAAAATATAAATATGAGTATTGAAGAACCCGGGATATATTCAATTATCGGACTTAACGGCACAGGGAAATCCACGCTTCTAAAGCTCATCGCAGGATTACTCAGACCAATATCGGGAAAAATAGAGATTGAAGGAAAGGATATCTTAAAAACATCATTTGCCTCGCTTTCAAGGATGCGTAGCTATCTTCCTCAGAATATATACCTGCCGATTGACTTCCCGGCAATAGAATTTATAAGGTATGGAGCATATTTGGAGATGGACCTTTTTTCGAGACTGAACAGAGAAAAAGAGAAGGAGATTGAATTGATAATAGATAAAATGAATATAACTGATTTGAAGGACAGGATGACTTCAACTTTGAGTGCTGGAGAGATGCAGAGAATTCACATTGCAAAGGCGCTTCTTCAGGGAGGAAGGGTCATTCTAATGGACGAACCTGTGAGCAACATTGACATATCCTTCAGACGCAGATTTTTGAAACTTCTTAAAGACATGTCAAAAGAGAAGGTCGTTATTATAGTCATGCATGACCTCAACATAGCATTCAATATGTCAAAAAAGATTCTTGCGCTGTCAAAGAACGCTGGCTTTGATTTCAATTCTCCGGAAATGATTATAAAAAATCTTGATTCTATATTTAATGAAAAAATATCCTATATGAAAAATAATGATAAATATATATTCGCTGATGAGGAGGATTTGTGAGAAAAGGAATGATCTTTTTGCTTCTTATTTTAACAGCCGCGGCGATTTTTCCTGAAGTGGTGAGAACTGTTGAGAAAGTAATACCTACATTCACAAAGGATGATTTTGTCATTGCTCAGGTGTCATTCAAAGCGGGGGATGCAATAGGAGCGGAGGATGTGAAAGAATCCATACTGAATCTTAAGAAGACAGACCTTTTCGGCCTTGTTGAAATTGAGACTGTGAAAGTCGATTCGGGAGTTGACATAAGATTGAATAATGATTCTCTGTCAAGGTCATGCGACTATGACACTGTTGAAGTGCGTCTGATAACAAAAGAGATGCTTGCTCTTCTTCCTTCATTCGGATATTCAACGTCCAGTCCGTATTATATCACCTTGGGGGCTTATTTCGGAAACCTATGGAGAATAAGGCATAAAATAGAATTTTTCTTCACATTCCTTCAGGTTCAGGAATTTGCAATGGAATACACTATTCCCTCAGTCTATTCAAGAAAATACAATGGAATTTTCCGCGGCGCGATAAATCAGAAAGCAAGAGGGCTTCTGGACATATTTGAATATCATAAGACAGCGAATTTGGGAGTGGGGTACTCATTCAATCCAAAATTCATACCTCTCTTCACAATAGGATATGACAGAGTGAATTTCAAGGATGATTCAGTCTCATTCTCATATCTTGATAATGATTCAATCGGTTATGATGAATTTGCGTTTTTTGTAGTGAAGCTGACAACAGACCACAGAGATGATCCGTATTTCCCGACAAAGGGATTTTACTCTGAGACATCATTCAGAAAGAATATCAATTGGTGGTCAACACCTATAAATCACAGTCGCTTCATAGGAGAGTACAGGTTATTCATGCCATTTATAACCGGTACATTTGCATTCAGAAACAGATTCACACTCTCTTCTGGCAAACTTGCATACTATAATAACTCAGAACCTGAAAATCTTGAGAACAGGGCGATTCCGGAAAAGGACATTGTCGCATTCAACAGATACTCAGGCAATCTTGAGCTCAGGTATCCTCTTCCCTTTAAATATACTCTTGAATATCCTATTCTCGGCACAATATCAATCAATTTCATTACAACACTCTTTGCAGACTGGACTCTCACCGACTCCCTCATGTCCGATATGTCTCTCTTTGATTTTGAATCTTACAAATGGGGTTTCGGAGCAGGATTTTTAGTGTACTCTGAACTTTTCAATGCAGTGGGAATTGAAGTGGGATACGCTCCTAAGAATGGAACAACTGACATACTTGAAAATCTCAAGTACAATCTGCTTTTGCTTTCGTGGAATTTCTGAAATCAGCGGAGTTTGTAATTATTCGATTCAAGATGTGATATGAACTTGCTTTGAAAATCAGTCAAATCCTCTGCGCTCAATGTGCGCTCATTGCTTCCGATAGTGAATCTGTATGTTATTGACTGATGATTTGAACCTATGTTCTCTCCCTCATATACTGAAATCACCTTAATATCTTTAATCAGAGAATGTTTGAAGGATGAGACCTTTGCATAGAAGTCGCTGTAAAACTCCTCTTTCGGCTTCAGTATTGAAAAGTCGAGAAGAGTCTGCGGATATACTGAGAACATTTTGAATGATTCTGTTTTTGCCATGCTATAGAAAAATTTCATATTGATTTCGCAATATGAAATATTGACTTTTTTATCAAGAAGGGAATTTATCTGAGGATGAAGAGCGCCTAAAAATCCGCAGGATTCTTTATTTAATAGAATATCAGCGGATATTGAAGGGTTTATCATTTGATGAGGGGACGGATCGGAAAAAGATATATCTTCATGCGTCAGTCTCCTCGACAGATTCTGCAGAATTGATTTTAACCTGAAAAACTGCGCTTCATCGCCTTTCTTGGATTTTTTATCAACAAGAATAATCGCAAGAGCCCTCTCTTCGCTGTTCAAAGAAAATATATGGCCGATTTCATAAAGAGAGAAAGAATCATATATCTTAAGATTTTCGAATGCGAATTTAAGCATTGTGGGGAGCATTGATGTGCGCAGGTAAGTATTGTCATTTGATATCGGATTCTTGAACTCAACAGGACTTTGCGGTTTATAAGAAATTTTCTTATTGAATTTATTGTCATACCAAGGGTGAGAGTCGGTCTCATTCATTGAGAAAGAGTATGTGAGAATATCTTTAAGTATATTATCCGTTTCATTCATTTTATTCTTTTCTGGAACCGAGATTTTCTGCGCAGGCAGAACTGGAGTTATATTGTCAAACCCGTAAATTCTTGAAACCTCTTCAACTATATCCTCTCTGATTGAAATATCCTTAGTGCTTCTGAATGTAGGAGCAGTTATTGTGACAGACTCTCCGTCCTCCTTGACTTCAAACTCCAAAGACTCAAGAATAGATTTTATGGTCTGATTGTCCAGTCTCTCCCCAATCAGTCTTCTTATAAAAGGATAGTCAGTGTGTATTATATTTCTGACGAACGGATTATAATTAATGTCAGTCACTTTATGAGTCAGTTTTGCTTCAGGATGTATCTTCTTTAAAAGATACAAAAACCTCAAAGCTCCTTTTAATGCATTCTCAGGATCCAAAGATTTTTCAAATCTTGCACTGGAGTCTGTGCGCAGTCCCATTATTACTGTTGATTTTCTCACATGATTGGCATCAAATGTTGCAGATTCAAGGAATATGGAATCAGTTGAATCGCTTATCTCCGAATCCTCTCCTCCTATTATTCCTGCAACTGCGACCGGCTTCTCATTATTCTGAATCATCAAAGTATTTGAAGGAAGAGTTCTTTTTACTTTATCAAGAGTGTTATAAACAGTCTCCTTTTTCAAAGTGTCGACAACTATCTTCTCAATATGATTCCTGTCAAATGCGTGTAGCGGCTGTCCGAGCTCTGTCATCACATAGTTTGTGAGGTCAACTATTATATTCTTCGGAGTATGACCTGTGTGAAATAATCTAACCTGAATATTTATAGGGGACTGGACGATTTTAATATTCTTTACTGCCGCGCCGACATATCTGTAGCATAGTTTTTTGTCTCTTATTTCAATTGGAAACTCGGGAAGACTCTCTTCAGAAGAAGAGTCAAACACCTCAAAATTCTTCAAAGGCCTCTTGAATATTGCGGAAATCTCCCTTGCAAATCCGTATATTCCCCAAAGGTCAGGCCTATGTGTGAGTGATTTATTGTCTATTTCTATTATAGAGTCATTATAATCGCATATTTCGCTTATATCCAATCCTGCCTGAAAATTTTCGTCCAGTTCAAACAGCTTTGAATGGTCATTGTTTATTCCCGCCTCTTTTCCAGACAGGAGCATTCCGCTGGATACTTCTCCTGCAACTGACTTTTCTGCAATCTTTATTTCATTAAGATATCCGCCGGGTTTCACAAAAAGAGTTTTTAGCCCCTCTTTGGTGTTTGGAGCGCCGCTTATCACATTATATTCTTTATCAGCAAGAACAGTGCATTTGAAATGTTTGTCATCAGTCTTTACTGTTTTTAATATCTTGGCTGTCATAATGCCTGAATAAAAATCGGATTTCCTATAAATCCCTTCGGTTTCTGCGGTCTTCATTGTGAGAAGCGCTGAAATCTCCTCCGGATTAAGGTCGCTTATTTTAACAAAGTCATTAAGCCATTTAATTGATATTTTCATAATATTACCTGAATTGTTTCAAGAATCTTAAATCACCGCCGTTTAAAAGCCGTATGTCCGCAATTCCGTATCTCATCATGACAAGTCTTGTAAGCCCCAACCCGAAGGCAAAGCCATTATATTTCTCCGGGTCAATATTCCCGTATCTCAAAACATTCGGATGAACCATTCCGCAAGGCATAAGTTCAAGCCATCCGCTGTTCTTGCATGTTCTGCATCCTGCTCCTCCGCAGATAAGGCAGTTGATATCAAGTTCGAATCCGGGCTCCACAAAAGGAAAGTATCCCGGCCTCAATCTGACTTTTACATCTCTGCGGAAAATTTCAGACAAGAGTATTTTCATTACAGCTATAAGATTGGAAATATTTATATTCTCATCCACAAGCAGACCTTCTATCTGATAAAACGCCGTCTCGTGTGACGCATCCAAAGCTTCGTATCTGAAACATTTTCCCGGAGCGATTATCTTCAACGGTGGCTTCATTTTCTCCATGCTTCTTGATTGGCAGTTGGATGTATGGGTGCGCATTATCATATTATTGACAAGGTGGAATGTATCCTGCATATCTCTCGCAGGATGAAATTTCGGTATATTGAGTGCTTCGAAATTATAGTATTCAGTCTCCATCTCCGGCCCGTCCACAATAGAAAATCCCATTCCCGTGAGAATTGACTCAACCTCTCTTTGAACAATAGTGACAGGATGAAGAGAACCTTCATCCGCACTGAAAACCGGCATTGACCAGTCCATGTGGTTTTCAGAGATCTTTCTCTCAATGCTTTTCTTTTCCACAATTTCCCGTTTTTCCTCAATAATTTTCTGTATCTCATTTCTTGTGGAATTGATTATTTTTCCCATCTCTCTTTTTTCATCAGGGTTCTCTATTGTTCCTATGTTTTTAAGCATTAAGTGAATATCGCTCTTCTTGCCGAGATATTTGATTTCAATATCTCGCACCTGCTCAGGAGTCAATGCTGCTTCGATTTCGCTTAAAAAAGCATTATGAAAATCATTCAGTCTTTTCTTCATAGAATATATATTTTATAGATAAGAGGAAAAAATGCAAGAAAAAAAAGCGGGGCAAGCCCCGCTTTACTAATCCCCGTTAACTACTATACATGTAACTGTTCTTTGAATTCCGTCAATCTTTTGAATCTTATTTACTATCTCATCAGCCAGATGCTTTGTGCTTTCAGCATGCACCAATGCGATTAAATCATGAAGTCCGGTGACAACATGCGCATGTTCGATTTCATTGAGTTTTTTGATTTCACTGAGTACAGAGAGAGCCTTTCCTGCTTCAGTGTTGATTAAAAGATAAGCCAACAGTTTCATTTGAACCTCCTTTAGAAGTATAGAGTTATTTTCGTTCCCTTATCATCTTTGTTTTTCACTTCAATCCTTCCGCCCATAGTGTCAAGAATCTCCTTCACTATGGAAAGTCCAAGTCCGGTTCCCACTTTGGAGTGCACGGCCTCGTCTTCTCTTTTGAAAGATTCAAACACGTGAGGAAGGATTTCAGCAGGAATTCCGGGTCCCTGATCATCAATGGATATAATGTGCCTCCATCTTGATTCCTCGAGTTTAGTGCCCTCGTAAGCCACTTCGACAGTGCCTCCATGCGGAGAGAATTTTATCGCATTGTCTATTATCTGATAGAAAATATGCTTCACGGCATTTACATCGCCTTTGATTAATATCTCATTCTCAAAATTAGTCACTTTGAAGAATATGTCCTTTTTAAGTATTTTCATCGTGAAAGTATTGCCTATATCAAGCATCATTGCATTGAGTTTGATGTCTTCGGCTTTCAGTCCGAGAAGGTCGGAAGATTCTTTGTAATCAATGATTGTTGAAAGAATGTTCGCGAATCTGTCTGTTTCGTTTTTAAGAATTGTCAGAAACTCTTTTTGTGTGGGAGTCAGCTCCGTTGAGGAAAAATCGGAGAGAAGAATCTGTACGGATCCCATTATTGCAGTCATGGGAGTGCGCAGTTCATGGGCAATGTTCGTCACCAGTTTCTGCTTTTCAAGATTGATGTCTTCAGTGTTTATGAAGTAGAAGAGCACATTATGGAGCATTCTTTCGGGATTAAGGTACTTCATCTGGAAATTGTATATATTCTCGTAATTTCTGTTTATCTTGACATTCTTTACAGTCTGCTCTCCGGATTTTGTGACTATTTCTTCAAATATTTTTTTAATGTTAATTTCTGCAGAGTCCCTGTTCAATACTTTCAGAACATCAAAGACGGATTTTCCTATGGGGTCGCTCAAATTAAGTATCTCTTTTGCCTTGTTGGAGCATTCTTCGATTTTCCCCACTGTGTTTGTCATTAAAAACGGGAAGGGAAGATTTTCCACAAGATGTCTGTTTACGGCATACATCTTTCTGTCAATGATGTTTAGTTTTACTTTTGAAATGAAATCGGAAATATTCAAAGTGAATTGCTTAAGTATCTGCATATCAGCATCAGTGAATAGTGTGTTCTTATCTCTGTTGAAGCAGATAAGGCCTCCTATAGGTTTATTTGCCAGAAGAAGAGGAGTTCCTATCATAGTTATAGGCATCAGAGTATTTGAAGATGAGGAATCAGGCTTGAAAAATGACTGTTCAATGGATTTGGAAATAATTACATCCTTTGCATTTTTAAAGATATATCCCTCAACCGATTCATCCTCAAGAAGAGTCTGATAGACAAGGATAGAATCATTCTTTCCGTATGCGGCAACATAGACGAGCTTGTCGTCGTGATTTATATATACTCCGGATGTATTGGAATGGACAAGATGATTTATTCCTGATAAGAGGAAATTCAAATCGTAGAGACTGTTTAACTGGAAATTTACAAGTTTCGTTAAAAGATTCTTTTCATCGGATTTATTCTGCAGATCCTGATCAAAGATCATTTTGATTCGACAGAAAGAGCTTTATTTATTCTTGAAACCAAATCTTTCAGGTTAAAAGGCTTCACTACATAGTCATTGATTCCTATGTTGAACCCTTTATTTTTATCCTCTACATTCGATTTTGCGGTCAGAAAAATTATAGGTATATTCTTTGTAGTCTCATTTTTTCTGAGATTCTCGGCAAGCTCAAACCCGTCCATAACAGGCATCATTATATCAGTGAGCACCAAATCTATATGTTCTTTATTGATGATATCAATGGCCTCTTGTCCGTTGTGCGCCTTTATTATCTCAAATCCGCTCTGCTTCAAAGTGAATGCCATGATGTCGACAAGAAAAATGTCGTCATCAACAATCAGCAATGTCTTTTTTCTTTCTTCCATCTATACTCCAATTTTTAAGATTATAGATTTTCCGAAAATGTTTCATTTGTTTTCAAAATATCAATATTGATATTATATATTGTTAAGCAAAAAAAATCAATATGTTTTATTATGATTATTTATTAAGTTTATTTATTGTTTTGCCTGTCTGTTTTTAAGCTGTAGGGTCGAACCTGTGTGTCCGCCCTAAAGAATCAAAAATCAAATATGATATTATATTAATTGAATGTTTTTATTCTTGCATGTCCCCGCATTTTAACCATAAACTATCAACTATAAACTATTATCTGTTTTTCTGCTCACGGCTCATGGCGTCTTTGTCTGGC
>DCUY01000075.1 GCA_002327905.1 Caldifarciminota bacterium UBA2202
CTGCTCAATGTTTATTTTCTTGTCTATTGTCTTTTCGAGCATTGAAATCACATCCGCAACAATCTTATTCACTTCAACAGGTATTGATTGATACTTTCCTTTTCTTGAGAATGAAAGAAGCTGTTTTGTAAGATTCGCCGCATGCTCTGATGCCGTGATAATCTTCTTCACAATTTTTGAGTTTTCAGTCTCATCCATGAGGCGCATCTGAAGTATCTCTGCATTTCCTATTATTCCTGCAAGCATATTATTGAAGTCGTGAGCTACTCCGCCTGCGAGCTGTCCCATAGCTTCAAGCTTCTGCGATTGATACAATTGCTCCTGAAGAACGGTATTCTTCTGCTGAATCTCCTTAATGGATGTTATATCCTGAACAGAACCGCTCACTTTCGCGCATTTGCCGTCCCTCACCTCCTCGCAAACAGCTTTCAAATACAATGCGCTGTAATTAGAGCCGTTTATCATGAACTGAAACTCCATATCCAGAGGCAATTGATTCTCTATAATGGAATTTATTGCATCCATAAATCTTTTTGAATCGTCCGACTTCAGATATGGCATCAGATCATTTAAAAACACTCTTCCTTTCGGTTTTTCTATATTGAAGAGCTGTAATATTTCATCAGTGAAATTCAATTCTCCTGTTTCAAAGTTGCATCCCCACCTTGTAATCTTCGCAAGTTTCTGAACATCAAGAAGCTGATCCTTTGCTTTTATCAGACTCTCCTGAGTCCGCTTCATCTCAGATATTCTCCACACAGCATCCATAAAAAGAGAAAGGTTAAGTATATCCTTGTCAGTATAATCAATGTCTTTATTCGCCACTCCCACAACAGCCACGATTTTGTCATCAATAAATACCGGTATGGTGAGATATTTCAATAAAGGAGCATTACCAATTGGATATCCCTTTTTCAGAGGATGAAATTCCTGATAATTGTTTATTATGATAGGGCGCCTCTGCTTGACCGCCTCTCCCAAAATACCTGTCTTTTCAAGCAGATATTTTGTCTGGGGGTCTCTCACAGTGCATTTTTGCATGATACTGCGCGACCATGTGTCGAGAGTAAACTCTTTTGCAGAATCATCATAAAAAAACATATAACCGATTTTGCTCTCTGTGAGAAGCAATGCCTGCTTTAGAGCGTAATCTATAAATTCCTGATTTGTCCCTGCCTTATATTGCGAGATTTTCAGCAGACTCTCGAGTCTCAATTCATTTGTCTTGTACTCATTTTCAAGTTCTTTCCTTAAATCTATATTTCTTCCGAAACCGATTATTCTCGTGATACGTCTCTCTTTATCAAATAATGGAGTGAGCATTGTCTCCCAGTATTGCTTTCCGGATTTCACAGGCACAAATTCATCATATATGATTGTTTTTCTCTTGATTAGGCATTTCATATAGTTTGTTCTCACACTTTCGGCTATATCCGGAGGCAGAGTTTCATCCGGCGTCCTGCCTTCAAATTCCTCTCCTTTGATTCCTGTGATATCTTCATACGCTTTATTGAATTTTTCAAATATAAATTTCTTTTCATTCTCAACCCTGACAATGAAAATCGCCTCCATTGAATTATCGAAAATATCATTGAAAGTTATACTTTCATAAATGTCATGTGTAATTTTCTCAGATGTTTTTTCGCCTTCGGAATCTTTTAATTTCATAAGACCCCCTTCATTTGATTTATTATAAGCCAGATTATGCAAATTTTCAAGAGGGGGATTTATTTCATGCTAATTGCCAAAGCATATTGACAATATCCTCTATTTGAATAAGATTGAAATATGCAGAATATAAGGACCGGGGACAGTTTTTATACTGAGATGAATTATGAGAAGATTCTTTGGCTTATAAACCTCAGATTCATGCTTATAGCACTCCTCTCAATGACATTTGCATTGCTTGCGGTTTTGAAAAATCCGATTATACTCTCCGCCTCCACTTCAACTATTTTCGTGTGGAACGGAGTATGCCTCCTGATAAATATATTTCTCCTTTTTGATATAAATTACCTAAAAAACAAAAAACACATACTTATAGATGAATCCCAATTCAAATACATAAGTCTCATTCACATTGATTTCGACATTATCTTCGTTGTCATGACAATACTTCTTACAGGAGGGCTGGAAAGCCCGCTTCTAATTCTCTTCATTTACAACATTGTCACAACATCATTCATCTTACATGACAATTTTATTTATTTTTATACGGGAATAACATTGGTATTATTGATTCTGACAGGATTCAGATTCACCTCTTTGCCTTCGTTTCCCTTCCTCAATATCACTTTTGAATCCCACCTTTACAAAGTATTCTTCACTGTGACAATATTCTCGTTTTTAACATACCTATCGAAGTATATTTCAGGCAAACTTGTGCAGAAACAGGATGAATTGAATAATATGTATGAGCATACATACCAGCTTTCTATTACTGACAGGCTGACAGGGCTTTATGACCAGACATATTTTAGAGTAGCCGCTTCCGATGCGCTTGATATAGCGCAAAACAACGGATATTCCTGCGCCATGGTTATGTTTGACATTGACAATTTCAAGGAATTCAATGACACCAACGGACATTTGGCGGGTTCGCGCGCATTGGTGGAGATTGCCGAAATAATGCGCAGAACTTTCAGGAAGAGCGACCTTCTCGGGAAATACGGAGGAGACGAATTCGTAATACTGATGGAGGATGTCGAAGAGGAGTATATACCTTTTATTTTAGAGAGATTCAAGAACAGGATAAAGGATCATAATTTCAATCCTCAGACACAAAAAGTATCCTCTCTCACAATATCCCTCGGTGCGTCAATGTTCCCGCAAAACGGAATATCAGTCGAACTCCTTATAGATACTGCAGATAAAGCCATGTACAATTCCAAGAAATTGGGGAAGAATCAGTTATTTATTTTTAATAACAGTAAATAGATGCTTTACCACTTCAGGATCGTAGAGTTTTCCTGAATTATCCTTGAATAATCCGTCAACATGCCCTTCCGTGAGTTTGAATATTGTCTTAAACATATGGAATTCGCCGGCTACTCTAATTATGCGTGACCCGAGAGGAATATTCTTTGCGCTTAATGAATCGGGTTTCCCGGAGCCATCATAGTTTTCATACATATGTTTTATCATATGCTGTGCGTTATCAAGAAACACAAGAGGCGCAAGCAGTTCCACACCGCTCAAAATGGAGTCTCTTATCTCTGGAAATTTTTCTTCGCTGAAATAATTGGAGGCAGTGAGGAGGTCTGACGGAGCCGATGTAAGTCCGAGAAGATGAAGCAGAGAGGCGTATTGAATATTGCGCAGTTCATCATCTGGGGCATTCATCTTTCTTGCTATTTTTACGGCTGTTGAAGAGACAATCTCGGAGAGCTTCTTCAGACCCGGATGGGACCTCTCTTCTATTAGAAGAAATGCTATAAGAGATTCAAGATAGCTTCTCCTTGAATCCTCAAAAAACTTGGCAGTCAGGAGTATGTTGGTGACAATGATTCTCACTATCTCATAAAACACCTTTCTTGCTCCCTCGTAATCCTCATTGGTAATATCAAGAATGAAGAGACCCATTATCAGATTTCCCGAACCGAGAGGCAGAGTTATTGTTCTGTACCCCTCCATTCCCCTGAGAGAGTGCTCCTCATGCACTTTTATATGCGAAAAGTATGTCTTAAACTGACTCTTTCCGATTTTCGTCCCTTCAGGAAACTCCTTCGAAAAATTATTCTCTTTTTTTACAATAAAATTTCCGCTCTTCTCTTCATTCAGCAGAAGCGCCAAAGCTGAAGGTTTGAATATCTCCTCAATCTTTAAAAATAAATTCATGGAGGATGTTTCGACTGATTTTACCTGAGAGACGCTCTCTGAGAATTCGCGGAGTTTTTCTATTCCCTCTATCAAGTCCGTCAGATTTTTGTCAGTATTCTCCTTCTGTCTGGTCACTGCGCTGTTCGCATTTACAAGCTCATCATTTATCTGCTGAATATCATTGTTTAGACGCTCTTTGTCAAGCAAAAGCTGTCTCTTTTCATAGGCATTCTTCAAAACGAGCATCATCGTGTCTGCTGTAAACGGCTTTGCCACAAAGTCATAAGCTCCGCTTCTTATGCATGTCAGAGCGACATTCAAGTCGATAGTCGCCGCCATGGTTATTATCGGAGTCAGAGGATGCTCCATTGAAAACTGAGATACAAAATCTATAACATTTATATTCGGAAGATTCAAATCCATTATTATAACTGCATATTCATTTTCAGTGACAAATTTTGTAAATTCATCTCCGTTTACTGCAATGTCAACCGAAAGTTCATTCGGATTGTCATACTCAACAATCTTTTTTAAGAAATTAGCCACTAAGAGCTCTGAATCGGCTATCAATACTTTTTCATTCATTTTTCACCGCAAATGGAAGAGAGATTACAAATGAGACTCCGTTTTCTCTGTTTATAGCTTTAATGGTGCCTCCATGCTCCTTTATAATATTGTAGGAAATTGCAAGCCCGAGGCCTGTGCCTCCGCTCTTCGTAGTAAAAAATGGAGTGAATATCTTATCTGCTATATCCTCAGAGATATGCGGACCGGAGTTGAAGACATCTATAAGCATCTCCTTTTCGTTCTGGCTGAGTAAAATGCTTATTTTTCCGCCCTTGTCAATCGCCTGCACCGCATTGAGAAAAATATTTATCAACACTTCAACTATCTGCTCCTCATCCACATCTATCATGGCAAGATTTTCAGGTATCTGCTTTTCAACTGCTATTTGCGATTCTTTCAGCCTGTCTCTCACTACATCAAGCGCATGCTCTATAACATTGCTTATCTCCGACTTAGTGATTATTTTGGTCTTTGTCTTTGCGAAGGATGTCATATCATTCACTATCCTGTCAAGACGGCGCACCTCTTTTATAATCAAATCTATTGATTCTCCATAGATGGTGTTTTCATCACCGATTTGCATTTTAAGGAATTCCATTCCTGTCAGTATTCCTGCGAGAGGATTCTTTATTTCATGCGCCATACCGGCCGCCATCTGACCTAAAACAGCAAGATTCTCTTTTGCTTTCAACTCATTCTGAATTTTCTTAATCTCCGACAAGTCCTGAATGATGCACACAACATCCAGTTCTTTTTTTGTTTTAATCGGAGTGATGCTTATTCCGCATGGAATGAAGCTTCCTGCTTTTGATTTTAATTCAATTTCAGATCTGAATATCGGTTTTTCTGTCTTAATGACTCTTGTTATTATATTGTTTTTGTCAATGAAGTAATCCTGATAGTTTCTTCCCAAAGAATCTTTCTCAGTGTATTTGCTTATTTTTGAGAAGGCTCTGTTTACATGCTTTATTATGCCTTTGCTGTTTATGTAAATAACTCCGGAAGGAAGATTTTCGAGTATCAGCTCTGAAATTACCTTTTCATATCTGCCGCCTACGAATTGTTCAAGAGCTATTATGGCTGTGCTTGCAAGTGTTTCAAGAAACTGAACATCAGACTGGTCGAAATTGCCGTTCTTCTTATTGTCAACACAGAGAACCCCCACTATTTCGCCGCTGAGAGTGAGGGGCACATTCACCATATTATAGACAGTATATACCTGCGAGAGTTTTGAAAGCTTTACAAAATGCTCATCGGTCTTTGTGTTATTCACCATTGCAGACTTGCCTGTCAGTGCGACATTTCCCGCAATGCCCACTCCGATTTTTATCTTAATGTCCCTGATAAGTTCAAGATCTACTCCGGATGCGGATTTGAACACAAGATACTTCCCGTCCTTCAGCAGAAGCGTCGCAATTGTTCCATCAACAATTTCAATCGCTGAAGAGAGAAGGTAATTGAAATACTCTTCTATATTCTTTATGTCAGTCAATTTAGCGGCTAATTTGCTTATAATATTATACTGTTTTATCTTCTTTTCATTCTCCTGAAAGAGTACGGCGTTTTCAAATTTCATTCCGAGCTCCTGAATTATTGCATTGAAAGTGTCATCCGTAATCTTTTCATAATTGTTTTTTTCATAGCATAAAACAAGAAAGTATTTATAATTGACAGAAATATTTATTGGAAGAACAATCATCTTGGCGATTTTTTTCGAACAAAGAGCCTGAACTGGTTTTGATTCGCTGTCAAAGTGAGTTGTATAGGAGAGACTGTTAAATTGCTCAACTCTGTATTCTTTCTTCGTCTTCAGATATTCTTTATAAGCAGGATTGGAAAAATATGTCTCATTAGGAACAATTTTTCCGTCCGAATATTTCAGAAGAAGAGTAAAATCGGATTTCGCCATGCTTCCGAGAGTTGTCGTAACAATTCTCTTAAGCAGTTGAATGTTTGATATTGTGCGTATGCTTGTGAATATTTTGTATAAGAATGAAAGCTGTTCGATTTTATTCTCTGTATCCATCTGAAGAAGAAGCGATTTGACATAACTTGAAGAATTATTCGCAATTATTTTAACCATTTCAAAATCATCGGAAGAGAAAGGATTCTCTCCGAATCTGCTTATCATAAGCACTCCCACCAGCTCGCCCTTGAAATTGACAGGCACTGCTATGACAGCCTGTTTTTTCTTTTTGAATCCCTTTGTGTACTCAAGATTTTTAAATTCCAATGCATTCTCAAAAATCAACGGCTCATTTGTCTTCGCCACTGTGCCGATTATCCCCTGCCCCATTCTGAAGCTTTTTGCCATTATCTGCTCTTGATCCACTCCGAGAGCGGCCACTGCCTTCATTTCGTCTTCATAATCGGTTTTTACAACAAAGAAGCATCTGTCCGCCTTTAATTCCTCAGAAATAATCTCCAGCAGGTTGCGGAATGTCTTCTGGTACTCTTTTGTCTGGGAGAGCACCTTTGATATTTTCAAAATAAACTCAAGTTTTTTGAGATTCTCTTTCTTCTCTTCGTATGTTATGGCTTTGTCAAATACAATTCCTATGTGATTTGAAAATGCCTCAAGAAACCCTGCTGTATTTCTGTCATTTGAAACATCAGTATTGAATTCCATTACGAAATCCGCATAGTGCATCTTGTTAAACATAACAGGTATCAAAACAACGCATTTAGTCTTTGCGTTTGAAGCAATTTTCTTAAGTTCTTCCTTTGTCGAAAAGAATCTCACCTGACTTACTTTAACTTCCGATAACTTCTGCAGAGATGCAACAAGCTTTGTTTCCTGACATTGGTACATCTCCTTTGATTTGAATTCGCATATTTTATCACTGATTCTGTTGATTAAAAATAATCGGGAATATGAAAGATGCGAGTTGAGATATTTTGAAATGTTTGACACCATAGGATTCATCTCAATAGTCTCAGAGAGTATCGAATTGAGATCATTCACTATTTCGCTCTTTTTCTGTACCATCTCATACTCGACTTCAAGCATCTTTTTTTCAGTAATATCGTCGATTAGTATTACAGCGCCGACTCCTCTGCCGCCCTCCACGATCGGATATCCGTAAAGATTTTGTATTACCTCTTTTTTCATTGTTCTTGAATATCTCCGAAGCCCCAGAATCTTCTTTGATTTCTTGAGTTCAATTATCTCCGCAAATGTTTTATCAAGCTTCAGTTTTAAATAGTCGGGAAATAGAGTAAATATATTTTTTCCTATTATTTTTTCCTTTGAGAATCCGTATCTGTCCTGAGTGAATCTGTTGAATTTTATTATATTCCCCTCTTTGTCCAAAACCACTATGCCCTGTGCAATCGAATCAAAAATCAAATCCTGCATTCTCTTAAGGCCTTCTATCTGCCTTGACCATCCCTCCTTCTCCTGTATGTCATGCAGAAGAAGGATCTTTATATCCCCCCAAGGAATAACATGAATCTTCGCAGAAGCAAGGTCTCCGCTCTTATCATAAATCTCCAGAGTAAAATTATTTCTGCCTTCCTTCATTCCCGTGAGAACATCTTCAAGGTACTGGGGAGGGAGCATTTCGCTGAAATAGGAACCCATCAATGCGCTCTCGTTGAATCCGTACCTGACAGAGAAGATATAGTTTGTATAGAGAATCTTATTTGAATTGTCCAGTATTATAATCGATTCGTCAATGCTGTTTAGAAGCTCCGTTATGAAATAAAGGTCTGTCACTGAAATATCCTTCAAATCTGTTTTGTCAATAACAACTATTTTTTGATACAGCGGATTCTCAAGAATTATATAATTATCAGTCCTATGAATTGAAAAAGAGGGGCTCTTCCTGTTGAATTTGATTTTGGATGTAAGTTCGTGCAGGATGACTTCATTCAGTTTCAGGGAGTTCTGCTCCGAATTGCCTGCGCTTTTGTCAATAATCTTGCCGTCGTATGTTGCAAGTATATAAGAGACGCCATTGATTTTCAATAGGTGCAGAAAACTGCTGAGAACATCTTTCATAAGAATCCTTATGTTTTAATTATCCTTTCGAGATGCTTCTTTGCCTGTTCGTGGTTAATGTCTTTCTCCAGCACTTTTTTGAAACACTCTTTCGCCGAGTCAAAATTATTGATACTCTCATATACTATTCCGAGATTGAAGAGTATATCAGGGTCATCTTCGTATTCTTTCAGACCCTTTCTGTATATTTTAATCGCCATCTTGAACTGCTGGTTCAAAAAGTAAAATGAACCCGCCTCAAGAATCTTTTCTTTTTCTTCTTGCATACTCCTCTATCTTATTATATTTTCTCAATATTTTCAAGATGTTCCTTTAGTCCTATCATAATCAGAACATCTCCCTCCACTATCTGCTCTTTCGGAGAGGGAGAGATTATTGTTGTCTCCTCAAAATCATTTTCGAAATCATCCTTTGCATTAGGCACATTTCTCTTTATGGCGATTATATTGACATCAAACCTTTTTCTTATGTCAATCTCCTCCAATGTTCGCCCGAAAAACGATGACGGAGCCTTTATCTCCATAATATTATGTTTGTCAGAGAGTTCTATAATATCAAAAATATTAGGAGATATTAGAGTGTCGGCTAACCTTCTTGCGCTTTCATATTCTGGAAAAATTATTTTGTCAACTCCGATTTTTTCAAGAACTCTCGCGTGCTTCTGGTCAGTCGCCTTTGCAATTACATTTTTAATTTTCAGAGTGTCCTTCAGATATGTGCATATCAAAAGACTTGATGCAATGTCGTCTCCCACTGAGACAATCGCAGTATGGACATCCTCCATTCCTATCTCCTTTAAACTCTGCTCATTCGTTGCATTCATCTGAACAGCATGAGCCACCTTATTGACTATGTTCTCCACTTTGTTTTCATCAGCGTCTATAGCCAAAACCTCCATACCTTTTTCCGAAAGGAGAGTCGCCACCGCGTTTCCGAAATTTCCAAGTCCGATTACCGCATAAACATGTTCTTTTTTGCCTGCCATAAATCCTCCTATCCGACTGTGATCTTCGTTTCCGGATATTTTATTGTTTCCGAACGGTCTTTTGTTATAAAAAGATTGACGCTTGTCATAATTCCTATTCTTCCCACAATCATCATCATTACTATCAGAGTCTTTCCAAACCATGAGAATCCTCCGGACAGAGAGACATTGCTTTCGGGCATGCCGCATGATAGTCCCACTGTGCCGTATGCAGATACGACTTCAAAAAGAATTTTGAATGCATCAAAATTTTCCACTGTCAGAAGAATCAGATAGGCAGAAGTGATGAATATCAGAGAGATTGAGAATATGAAAAATGATCTGAAAATCGTGTCGTCATTTATGTTTCTGTGAAATAAATTCAATCTCTTTCTTCCTTTGAGCTTGTTAATCATCGACATAATTACCACATAGAAAGTCGTAGTCTTGATACCGCCTCCGGTTCCTCCCGGCGATGCTCCTATAAACATGAGAATTATAAATAGCAAGAGTGTGGCATTCTTCATAATCCCTATATTAAGAGTATTAAATCCTGCGGTTCGCGGGGTAACCGCCTGAAGCCCCGCATTAACTAATTTATTAAAAATAGTCAAATCTTTAAGTGACCCGTTCCTTTCAAGAAAAAAGAATAAGATAAACGGAATCGTCAAAAGTATTACAGTCATCAGAAATGCAACTATTGTATGTGTCTGGAACTGGCGCCTCTTTTTGAATAAATTTCTTCTCACATCCGAAAGAGCGATAAATCCGAAGCCTCCGACTATAATCAGAATTGATAATACTATGCAGGCGAACGGATCATTCTTCATGACTGTAAAATTTTCTGAAAACAGGCTGAATCCCGCATTGCAGAATGCCGAAACAGAATGGAATATGGAGTAAGTCACTGCTTTTACGGGACTGTTCAGATGCCTCATCATATTCGGGAAGAGAAGAATCGCTCCTATGCCTTCAATAGTAAATGTAAAGATAAAGACATTCTTTAAAAATGATTTGATGTTATTTGCGGAAAATCTCTGGAACTCTTCAATCGTCTGATATCTCACATTCGAACTCAATCTCTTTGCAACAGAGACGGAGAGAAAAGTGCTCACTATCATGTAACCGAGGCCGCCGAGTTGAATCAGTATCAGTATGATTGTCTTGCCGAAAGGAGTGAAAAAATATTCCGTGTCCTTGACTATCAGCCCTGTGACGCACACTGCTGAAGTGGAGGTGAATAGAGCGTCAATAAAAGATATTCCGGCAGGGCTTTTAACTGACAAAGGCAGAAGAAGAAGCAGTGTTCCTGCAAGAATAATCACTCCGTATCCGACAAGAACCACTAATGACGGATTTGTCTTCTTCAGAGTGAAATTTTCATTTATAGAGTATTTTGATTGCATCATCAATCCTTTCCACAAAATAGACTTTTATGTTTTTCTTGACTCTCTGCGGAAGCTCCACAAACTGCGCCTTGTTCGCAAAAGGAATAATCACATTGTCTATTCCGGCTGACTGAGCCGCCACAAGCTTTTCCTGCAATCCTCCTATGGGGAGAATTATTCCGCGGAGCGTTATCTCTCCTGTCATGGCAAAATCATTCCTCAAAGGCTTTTTTATCAGAGCTGAGAAAAGAGACATTGTAATTGTTATGCCTGCGGAAGGGCCGTCTTTTGGTATTGCTCCTTCAGGCACATGTATATGAATGTCGTATTTCTTGAAAAAGTCTTTGTCAATATTGTATTGAGATGAATATTTTCTCAAATAGCTTATTGATGCAGAGGCGGATTCTTTCATTACATCACCTAACTGTCCTGTCAGCTGGACTTTTCCGTTGCCGTCAAGAATGAGAGTCTCCACTGAAAGTGTGGCTCCGCCGTATGGTGTCCACGCAAGGCCTTTGGCAACTCCGATAAGGGATTTTTTGTCTTTCCCGTCAGTAATTATCAATGGAGATCCAAGGTACTCGGTGAGATGTTTTGAAGTTACCTTCACTGAATTATTTTTTCCGGTTGAAGCTATCTGTTTTGCCCTCCTTCTCATTATCTTCGAAATTGTCTTTTCAAGGGAGCGCACTCCGGATTCCATAGTGTATTTTCTTATTATTTCTCTTATCGCCTGATCATCAATAGAAATATTCTTTTTCGTCAAACCCGAGTCCTTCATCGTGCGCGGAATCAAGAATCTCTTGGAAATTTCAAATTTCTCAAATTCAAGATATCCGGGAAGATTAATAATCTCCATTCTGTCGCGTAGAGCCGGAGGAATCGTGTGAATCACATTTGCAGTGCATATGAAAAGCACATTTGAAAGGTCATAGTCAACTTCAAGATAGTGGTCAACAAATGCATTGTTTATTTCAGGGTCGAGAACCTCCAAGAGCGCGCTTGACGGGTCCCCCTTGAAATCATTTCCAAGTTTATCAACTTCATCCAGCATGAATACGGGATTCATGACACCGGACCTTTTCATCATTTGAATTATTCTTCCGGGCATTGACCCGATATATGTCTTTCTGTGTCCTCTTATCTCAGCCTCATCCCTGACTCCGCCGAGAGAGAGGCGCACGAACTTTCTACCCATTGCCTGAGCTATGGATTGGCCTAATGATGTCTTCCCCACTCCGGGTGGGCCTGAGAAGCAGAGTATCTGGCCTTTTACATGTTTTGCGAGTTTTATCACAGCAAGATATTCGAGTATCCTCTCCTTCACCTTATCAAGGCCGAAATGATTTTTATTCAATATTTTTTCTGCAAGATTGATATCCAGATTGTCTTTCGTCTTGTTCTCCCATGGAAGAGTGCACAGCCAGTCAAGATAATTTCTTATCACTGTCGCCTCAGGAGACATGGGCGCCATGGTGGAGAGCTTATTCAACTCGGCAAGCCCTTTCTTTTCAACATCATCTCCCATCTTTGCCTTCATTATTCTGTTTTTGAGCTCTTCAAATTCATCAACCACATTTCCGCCGTAGCCGAGCTCCTTTTTGATGATTTTCAACTGCTCATTCAAAAAATATTTTTTCTGATTCTCTGCAATATCCCTTGAAACATCCTTTGTTATCCTTTCTCTCAATTCGCTCAAATATATCTGCTCGGTTACTGCCTTCAGAATCTCTCTTCCTCTTGCCTCCAAATCCAAAATCTCAAGAATCAAGAGAGTCTGCGCTCTCTGCAGGTCAAGAATAGGAATAACAAGGTCGCACAGATTCAGAAGGTCATTCTGCGCTTTGATATTGATTATGTCATCTGGAAGAAACCGCGCATTCGAAATTCTGTTGAATTTTTCCACGGAATCCTTTATTGAAATTATCAAAGCATCCCGTGTATTATTATCAGGAGAATCAACAAACTTGACAGGCTCAATCTTCACTTTGAAATATCCGCTGAAATCAATTCTTTTGTTAATAACTACATACTGCACAGGATACAGAATCAGTCTGACAGAAGTCTCTTTTGTCTTCTCGATATTTGCAATTCTCGCAAGCACTCCGGAGAATGATTTGGATTCGGAATACTCGACAACTATCATTTCTCCGAGTGAAAACTTTATCTGCTTGAGATTCAGATCAATCTCATCAATGAGGTCAATCTTCTCTATCTGATTTCTCACAAACAGTGGGAATTTCTCTTTGCCTTTGGTATCTATCAGTACAAATAATTCGCCATTCTCAAAGATTTCCTCTTGCATCTTACATCCCCTTCTCAAATTCAATCAGATTTTTGTCCGTTATCCTTATTCTCTTCTGATTCTTCGAACTCGGGAGCTCAAACATCAAATCAAGCATGAATGTTTCAATCACTGACCTGAGGCCTCTCGCTCCTGTCTTCTTATCTACAGCAGATTTTGCAATATAATCTATCGCTTCATCGGAAAATTCAAGTTCTATTCCGTCAAGAGAGAGAAGTTTTTTATACTGATTCACTATTGAATTTTCCGGCTCATAGAGTATTCTCTTCATCTCTTCAAGATTTAATTCAAATAGAGGAGCAATCGCAGGAAATCTTCCCACAAATTCAGGTATCATGCCGTATGACACAAAATCTCTCTGCTCCGTCTTTTTGAGAATCTTCTTTTCATCCTCTTTGATTTGACTCTGCTTGAATCCAATCTGGGATTTATTGATTCTTGATTTAACTATTTCATCAAGCGAATTGAATGCCCCGCCGACTATGAACAAAATATTGCTTGTGTCCATCTGTATGTATTTCTGTTCAGGATGCTTTCTCCCGCCTTGCGGAGGTATGTTGGCGACAGTTCCCTCAAGTATCTTCAATAAAGCCTGTTGCACGCCCTCTCCCGATACATCTCTTGTGATGGAGGGGTTTCCTGCGGACTTGCTACCGATTTTATCTATTTCGTCAATGTAGCAGATGCCTATTTGAGCCCTCTCAACATCATAATCCGCGGCTATCAAAAGTCTGAGGAGAATGTTCTCAACATCCTCTCCCACATATCCGGCTTCTGTTAAAGATGTCGCGTCGGAGATTGAAAAAGGCACATTCAGCACTTGAGCGAGGCGCCTTGCTATAAGAGTCTTTCCCACTCCTGTGGGTCCGAAGAGAAGAATATTCGACTTATCTATGCCGGAGATTCCTCCTGAAAAGACTCTCTTGTAATGATTATAGACTCCCACGGAGACGACTTTCTTCGCATAATCCTGACCAATGATGTATTTGTCAAGAGCCTCCTTTATCTCCTTCGGCTTCGGTATTTTGAACTGCTTCTGTTTTTCCGCCCTTTCAAATGCTATTCCTTCCGCCTTTGCTTTTATGCATTCAAGGCAGTATCTGGAGCCGTCATCTGAAATGTAGGCGTATTCTTTTATAACTTTTCCGCACGAGGTGCAGGTATTACTGTTTTTTTTCATTAACCTTCCTTGAGACAAGTATATTGTCTATTATTCCGTAATCAAGAGCCTCTTTGGATGACATCCAGAAATCTCTGTCGGAATCGGAGGCTATCTGCTCAATTGATTTTGAAGTGTGTTTCGAAATTATTGCATTAAGAGTTGATTTTGTGCGTATTATTTCGCGCGCATGTATTTCAATGTCAGATGCCTGCCCCTGTACTCCGCCGAGGGGCTGATGTATCAGTATCCGTGAATTGGGAAGAGCGAATCTTTTGCCTTTCTCCCCAGCCATCAGTATCACTGCCGCCATTGATGCGGAAACTCCCATGCAGATTGTCGATACAGGGCACTTGATGTATTGAATCGTGTCATAAATCGCAAGTCCGCTTGAAACAAGACCGCCATTGGAATTTATGTACAGGTTTATGTCCTTCTCCTGATTGTCAGCTTCAAGAAAGAGCATCTGCGCAATCACGAGATTTGCAGAATCATCGTCAATTATTCCTCCGAGAAATATTATCCTGTCGACAAGAAGTCTTGAATAAATATCATATCCGCGCTCTCCCCGTCCGGTGCGTTCAACAACCATTGGAACTAAAGGCATATTATTCTCCTTTCTCTTTATAGACAACTCTGCTCATAATAAGGTCTCTCACCTTTGTGAAGACTATGTCGCGGGCTATATCATCCCTCACATCCTCTGCATCAGCCATATCTCTCACCTTCATGTCAGGATGTTTTTTTATATCATCTATCTGTTTCTGAATCTCCTCATCCTTTGCATCAATCTTCTCCTGAATGGCGATAGTGTGAAGAATGACTTCTCTCTTTGCCCTCCAGACTGCATAATTCATATAAACTTCCCTTAGTTTCTGATCATCTTTAAGTTCATCTTTATTCTGCTTTTTCAGTGAATTTACAATTGATTCAAGATGCATGAGAATGAGCGTCTCGGGAACTTCAAAAGCATTCTTTTCAATCAGATTGTTTATTACCAGTTCATCCCTCTCAAGCTCAAAATCCCTGTCGAAATCCTTTTCAATTCTCTTTTTTGTCATTTCAAAAATTTCGCTGTAAGCGCCGAATCCGAGTTTTTTTGCGAATTCCTCATTGTCTTTAACCAGTATCTTCTTTTTAGCCTCTTTAACCTTTATTTTTATTTTTACATCTTTGCTCTTAAGAAGCTCATCCTGATAATCATCAGGATATTTGTAAGAAAACTCAAACTCGTCTCCTTTCTTCTTTCCCACAAGATTGTCTATAAAGACAGGAAGTATTTCTCCATCTGAAATTTCAACGGAGTAATCGGAATACTTCATTTCCTCAATCTCTTTTCCTTCAGAATCAAAGACAGTGAGATCTATTATGGCAATATCCTGCTTCTCAAGTGCGCCTTCTTTGTCCTCTATCTTAGCATACATATTTCTGATTATATTTATGTTATTTTCGACAACTTCATCAGTGACATCTTTCTTCTTCAGGTCTATTTTTATTTCATCATACCCTGACATCTCCTTCTCGGGGAAAATATCAAATTCGATTTCACAGACAAGAGCGTCAAGTTTTCTCTCCACTTTCTTTACATAAGGCCTTGATAAAGGATTCAGATTTTTCTCCTTAATTGCAGTGACAAGAGCCCTCTGCATAAGTTTTTCCTCAGTCTCCTCCTCTATATTTTTCTTGTATTTCTGTTCAATAAGATTTTCAGGAGCCTTGCCAGGTCTGAAACCGTCCATTTTTGCGCTTCTCTTCACATCTTCAAGTTGTCTCTTGTACTCTGCAAAAAATTCCTCATTAGTAAATGATACTTCAAGCGTCACGCGCCATTTGTCCGAGAGATTCGTTGTGTAATTCATAGATTCTCCTTAATTTATGCGAAAGGGGGGAGTTGAACCCCCAC
>DCUY01000068.1 GCA_002327905.1 Caldifarciminota bacterium UBA2202
ACGGTACACGGCATACGGCGTTTTATCTCGTGGCTCATGGCTCACGGCACACGGCGCATGGCGTCTTTGTTTCGCACACGGCGCATGGCACATGGCATACGGCGTCTTTGTTCTGTGCGCAGACGGTTTTAGAAGATTGTTGAAAAAATAGTTTATTTATTCAAGGCATTAGCGTCATTTAATCGGTCGACTGTATACTCGGAACATAAACAGCAGGAGACGAATTCACAGCCGCACCTTTCTTGTATTTCCAATTCACTTTTCCTGTCTTTGCATTAAATGAGTAGAGATTTTTTTCTCCTCCTCCGATAAAAATATTTCCTCCGCTTATGGTGGGAGAGGATATAAACTGCTCATTTTCAGGAAGAGTAAAAGACCATTTGAAATTTCCCGATAAATTGTTAGGACCTATTGAAAGTATTGATCCGCCCTGAAATAAGGCTGGGAATTGTCAAATGCGTTTGGGGAATTACCCGTGGTGACGCAACCTGCCAAAAATAGCAGAATTAGAGAGAAAACAATAACTCTTTTCATTTCCGCTCTTTTTTAGTTTTTCAAATTTCTTTGAAGCTTAACCGTTTTAATAGTTCAGTCTCCCGAAAAGATTAAAGCAATATGTTCAAACACTTTCAAAGATAATATGCCATTGCCTTCTTTAATCCGTCTCTCGCATGAACAGAGACAAAATACTTGAGATTTGAAGAAATCTTGCTTATGTCAGCAAGTGAATCTCTCACATCTCCCGTTCTCGGAGGAGCGTATTCCACATCCGCCTTCATTTTGCTTGCTTCAAATACATATTTTATTATTTCATTTACTGATATGCTTTTTCCTGTAGCCACATTGAAATATTCTCCGTACGAATCCTCATTTGATGAGAGGGAAAGAATATTTGCATTAACAACATTTTCAATATAAGTGAAATCCCTTGTCTGTTCCCCGTCTCCGAAGACGGTAATCTTTCCTTTCTCTTTCAATGCTTTGAAAATCTTCGGAATGAATGCGCTGTATTGAGATGTCGGGTCCTGATTCGGACCGAATACATTAAAATACCTCAGAGAGATTGTGGGCATGCCGTATATTTTATAAAATATTGAGCAATAATGTTCTCCCGTCAGTTTGGTGAGAGCGTATGGAGATTTCGGCAGGGGTTTCATTGTCTCTCGTTTGGGCAGTTCCATATTGTCTCCGTAAACGGAGGATGATGATGCAAATATGAATTTCTTAACCCCCATATCTTTACTGCACTGGAGAAGATTCAATGTTCCTACAATATTAACATCATTTGAAGTTATAGGGTCGTAAATTGAGCGCGGCACCGAAGGAAGAGCGGCTTCGTGAAAAACATAATCAATATCGCTTAAAGATTTCATTACAGTGTGATAACTTCTTATGTCCCCTTCAATAAGTTCAATTCTATCCATTATACCATTAAGATTCTCTCTCTTTCCGGTTGAGAAATTATCAAGTATTCTGACTGAATTCCCGTCCTGTAAAAGGTATTTAGCAAGATTGCTTCCTATAAATCCGGCTCCTCCTGTCACAAGTATTCTGCTCATCATTTCTCCTTAAAGGTTTGAATATAAATATTAATTTTACCAAAATCTGATTTTTAATCAATAGCAAAACTGTATTTATAATATTTTTATGTATTTTTGCCGCACATTGTCAAATCTTTTATTTTACTATTGATTTATTTTAGTTTTTATCTATAATAATTAGCGGAGGTGAAATTATGGAAAATAAAAAGCTTCCGGAGGATGACAGTAGCATCCATGAAATTATCAAAGATGCTGTGAAGAGAGCAGAAGAGGTTGAAGAAGAGAGAAAAAAATCTCCCCTAAAAGAGAAATCAGACAAAACCCGGTTTTTTGCAATATTAATATTGGTTATTTTGTTTTTGCTCTCTTTCATTTATAATGTCACGGAGCTTTCAAAGATATATAAAACCTCCCCTGAAGGAAAAACATCAATCAACGAGGATCTTGATTCTTTTATTTTCATAGCTTACAGAATGGTTGAAGATTATAAGAAAAATAATGACAAATACCCTTCAACCAAAGATGATATAGGCATAAGCGATATAAATCTGAATTATACGCTTCTCAATGACACAACATTTTCAATATCTTTCCAGTTTGAATCATTATCAAGAAAATACCTTTCAAGAGATATCAAATGGATAATTGAGAAAGAGAATGGAGGCAGATATGAATAGAAGAGGATTTACGATTCTTGAAACAGTGTCTTCTCTGCTGATAATAGGAATACTTGTCAACATAGCAATACCTAATTATATCAAAGCCAAAAAGAGCGCTGAAGCTGCCAACATTATTCAGGAGATGGATATAATTAAAAAAGCTGTCTTAATGTATTACAGTGACAATAATGAATGGCCGCCTGACACATGGTGGGGCGTAATTCCAAAAGAATTAAAGCCGTATCTTCCAAATTCAATTGATTTTGACAAGAATCCGGTTTTGGATGTTAAATATTCCTTAGACAATTATATAGGAAATACAGATTTTCAGAAAAAATACGGTCTCTTTGATGTCGCAGTATCAGTACATTCAACAGATGCGGCTCTCATAAATTCCTTGAAAAACATTTCAACAGGAAATTTGATTTCAAGCAAGGGATTTTTCAACAACAAAAGACTATACTTGATTATTAAATCTGTAGAAAATTAATATAATCAAAAGGAAATTGAGATGGTGAAGAGATTAAAAAATATTCCGATTTTTTATTATATCTCTTTTTTGACTATCTCTCTTGCAGTATGCTCAATAAGCATTTTAGTCTTTCTTTTCATCAAAAACGATATTGTAAAAAAAGAGATTAGGAATTACTCTCAGACATCCTCCCTGCAATCTACACTTATTTCAAAATTCATCTCAGAAAGAATGTTCAATGCGAATCTCGTAAGCGACAATATTTTTGCCTCCGAAATCATCCATAAATTATATTATTCAAAAAATGTCTCCGATTCGAACAAGAGAGCATGGCTCAACAGATTTAATCTCAATAATGATTATTATACCATAGCTGTTTATGACGCTTCATTTAATCTGATTTACACTCTCTTTGACAATCCCAATACTTTTGTCCCTCCTTCGGAATATTTCTTTAAAAAAGCATTTGATGAGAAAGTCCCTGTCTTCAGTCAGCCATTCTTCTGCAAATATTGTGAAAGACTTCATCTTGATCTGATAGCGCCTATAACATCCGATGTGAATGCCAAAGAGAGAGTAAACTATTTTATGCTTCTTAGAATTGACCTTCAAGATTATATCATTCCTAATATAAACAGATTCAATGCCAATGATTATGACATATATTCAGTAATAATGTTTTCTGATACTTTAGCTCTTAATTTAGCTCATGGACTTGTCAAAATCACTTTTGAATCGTCCCTTATATCAACAGTGAAGAAACATTCTGAACTGACTGTTTCAAAATCACAAATTGATTCCAAAGATTACTATATAATTTCATCAGGCATAGAAAACACTCCATGGTATTTTTTAACATGCATTCCGGTAAAGTTCATAGACGGCAAAACGAATGCCTACTGTTTCATTGTCTTTCTCACATGTTTTCTTCTTATTGTCATAATATATTTTTCTCTTGCTCTAATATATAACTTTAATATTAAAAAGAGAATAGAGGAAAATCTTCACGCAGAAAGAGAGAGGCACACTCTGATGAAACATCTGGATTTACTCCTTGAAATGGCTGATGACATGATACTTCTTCTCGACAAAAAGGGTTTTATAAAATACGCCAATAAAATCGCAACCAAAAATTATTGCCTCAAAGGAGAATCAATACTTGGGGCGCATTTTAATGACATAGGTTCTCAAAAAAGCAATGATTTGAATTTTGATGAGTTTTTCCTTTCATCTGTAGGAAGCGGTGGAATTGTGATTAGAACAGAACATACTATCGCAGTCGGGAAAACAATCCCTGTTGAAGTTAATGCAAAGCAATTCAATATTTTTAATGAGACTTACTTTCAATTCATAATAAAAGACATAAGCGAGAGAATAAGAAACGAGCGCGAGTCAAAAGAGGACAATATCAGACTTAAAGAGGCGAATAACAGCTTGAAGGAGGTCAATGCTCAGTTGAAGGCAAAGGAACAGGAGAGACTGATGCACATAAATCTGCTCCTTCAGAATGAAAAAAAACTTCAGGAATTCTCCGAAAGATTCAGAAAGATTTTTGACAATATGTATTCTGCAATAGTCATTTACAGCACTATTGACGGAGAAAAATTCATTCTTAATGAGATGAATAAAGTTGCAGAGAGGATAGAGAATGTGAATAGAAAGGAGACAATCGGCAAATATGTTGAAGAAGTGTTCCCGAAAATAGAAGAGTTCGGACTTTTGGAAGTATTTAGGAGAGTCTTCAGAACTGGGAAATACGAATTCAAAGAGGGCGCTTTGTATCGGGATAATAGAATCAGCGGATGGAGAGAAAACTATGTTTATAAGCTCTCCGAAAGCGAGATTGTTGCAATTTATACTGATGTCTCCGAAAGAGTTAAAATAATGAACAATCTGAAGATGATGTCAGAGTATGCAACTCTTCTTATAAACAATTTGAATTCTGACGAGATCTTTGAATTAGTAACAGAGAGAGTCAGGATGTTGATCCCTGATTCTTTTACTGTATTTTCCAAATGCAACCTAAAGACAAATGTTATCTCAATTTATAAAATCTTAGGAGAGGATGAGTTGATTAGGTCGATAAATAATATTATATCCTCCGCCTTGTCTGCATTGAAAATAAAAACATCCGATTATTCCGGAGAGATTTTTTCTCTTTTAATGGACAGAAAATTGAATAAAATAAAAGGCGGTTTATTTGAAATCGTAAACAGAAAAATACCTCTGCATGTGATTGAATCAGTTGAAACGCTCTTGGATGCAAAGAGTATTTACGCTATGGGATTTGTTGTCAATGAGAGACTCTGCGGAGAATTGGTGATTGCCTTAAAGGAAGATCTGGAGCAAAATGAAATAGCCCAGATTGAGACACTTGTAAATCTTACATCCCTTGCATTGCAGAGAGTGTATTCAAATATTGAGAAGGAGAATCAGGCAAAACTGATGTTCAAAATGTTTGAAGCAATTCCAGTCATGCTCACTCATTTTAATAATCAGACAAATGTTACAATGGTCAATGACGCATTTTCCAAATCGACAGGATGGCTCCCTGAAGATGCTGAAAATAATGATTTGATGAAATTATGCTTTCCTGATGAGAATTTAAGAAAAGAGGTCTCTGAATTCATGCTATCATCGAAAGCAGATTGGCGGGAATTTGAATTATGCACCAAAAACGGCGAGTTTATCCCCACTACATGGAAGAATGTCTCATTGGATGAAAACTCATTTTTGGGAGTCGGCATAGATATTACTGAAAATAAGAGAAATGAGAGGGAGAAAAAACAGCTTGAAGAGCAATTATTCCAGATTCAAAAAATGGATGCGATAGGACAGGTGGCTGGAGGTATCGCGCATGATTTCAATAATATGCTTGCAGGAATTATAGGCAATGCCGAAATTATTAAGGAGAGTATTTCAGACAATGCCATTTCAGACAGAATTCAAAAAATCATTGATACTGCTGAGCACTCGTCAAGTCTGACCAAACAACTTCTTGCTTTTGCAAGAAAGGGGCAATACCATTTAACTCCGGTTGATATTCATAAAATTCTTGATGATGTCATTGAAATTGTCAAAAATACATTCAATAAGAAAATTACTATTGATAAATTCTACTCTTCCGAAAATCCTGTATTCATGGGTGATACATCGCAGATTCAGAATGTCTTTATAAATCTATCCTTAAATGCAAGAGATGCAATGCCTGACGGCGGGAATCTTGCTTTTTCGACTCAAAATGTTTACCTCGACAATGACTATATCAGAAGACATACCCGTGAAATCAATGAAGGATGGTACATCTGCACACAGGTATCCGACACCGGAGCAGGAATGACTGATGAAGTGAAAAAACATTTGTTTGAACCTTTCTTCACAACAAAAGAGGTTGGGAGAGGAACAGGATTGGGTCTTGCCAGCATTTACGGCTGCATTAAAAATCACAAGGGATTCATTGAAGTTTACAGTGAATACTCTCATGGAACAGTTTTTAAAGTTTATCTTCCTCAGGCAAATGCGATTGTACAGAGAGATATGGATGAAAAGAAGTCCATGTTATCATTTAAGGGAAAGAGGGTCCTTATAGTTGATGATGAGGAGATGATAAGGGACATACTCAGCGAAATACTTAAAAACAGGGGCATGGAGAGTGTACAGGCAAGAAACGGAGAAGAGGCTGTAAGAATTTACAATAATGATAAAAAAGGATTTGATTTGGTTCTTCTTGATATGATAATGCCTGTGATGGACGGAAAAGACACATTACATAACTTGAAAAATATAAATTCTGAAGTGAAAGTCCTAATGTCGTCAGGTTATGCTCCGGACAATGAAGTAAAGAGGCTTATTGAGAGTAAAACAGTCTCTTTCATTCAAAAACCGTTCAAAACAAATGAATTGATTGAAGCGGTAAAAAATATGATTTATTAATCAGCCGGGAGGCCACTTCATATCTCTTCCGCCGAGAAGATGAAAATGAAGATGAAAGACCGATTGCCCCGCTCTCTCTTTATGGTTGGAGACTATTCTGTAGCCGTTATTTCCAATTCCTTTTATTTCTGCAATTTTCTTAAATGAAAACATCAGAGAAGTCATTATATCCGCATCACTTTCATCAATAAAATCAACAGAAACAATATGTTTTTTGGAAATTATTATAACATGAACAGGAGCTTGAGGAGAAATGTCGTCAAATCCGATTACATTGTCATCTTCATATACGATTTTTGCTCCTATATCCTTTTTAGCAATTCTGCAAAAAATACAGTCATCCATTATTAACTCCTTTCAAATAATGAATAATTGAAAGCAAAGAGACTGCAAATGTCTCTGTTCTTAAAATCCCCGTATCAAAATGAAACGGATGCGCTCCCTTTGATAAAAGAAGATTCTCTTCATCTTCAGTAAACCCGAGAGGCGGTCCTATAACAAGAGAGACTCTCTCTTTTTGCAGTTTTATCTCTCCTGAGCTCTCTTTGATTGAGCCGAAGATAATATCAGTCTCCTCATCAGTTGCAATATTTTTTAATTTTATGGTCTCCCTGTATTCAGGCATTCCAAATCTTCTGCTTTGCTTCAATGCCGAGACAATTATTTTTTTTGCCCTTTCATTGTTTAATGAAAATTTTTCGCTTCTCTCTGTTAATACGGGAGTGAAAGAATCTGCACCGAGCTCCGTGCATTTTTCAAGAATATATTTTATTCTGTTTTTATCGCACACTCCGAAATATATATTTATCAATGTTTTTTTTGATGATTCTATTTTTGAGTGACTTATTATTCTCCCGTTAACATCCGCAGTACCTGAATATAAACTGCCGTCGCCGAAAGTGAATAGAATTTTCGCAGGAAGATTTATTCTGAGGACCGAAAGGTGGTTTGCCTCTCCTTTCGACAGGCAGATGCCGTCCCTGCACTCTTCAGCCCAAAATATATGTTCCATCAATGTTGGGATTTTAAATTCTTATCCAAATCCTTAAGAAGATTCTTTGTCTTCTGGTCAACCCTCTTAGGCACATCCACTATGACCTTGACATACAAATCTCCCTTTCTGCTGGAATGAAGTTCGGGCATTCCCTTTCCTTTCAGAATAAAAGCCTTTCCGCTCTGCGTCCCTTCAGGTATCTTCAGCTTCAATGTTTTGCCGTCAATTGAAACAAACTCGGGCTCTGCCCCGAGAACAGCCTCAGGGAATGTGATGTGTATATCAGTTAGAATATTATCATCCTCTCTAATGAATTTTTGATTTGGAATCTGCTGAAAAACAATTATCAAATCTCCGCGCTCTCCTCCCCTCTTTCCTGTATTGCCTTCACCATCCATTCTCATGTATGCATTATCAAAGACTCCTGCCGGTACTGTCACTTTTACGGTATGCTCCTTTTTTACCCTGCCCTCTCCGTAGCATTCTTTGCATTTTTTTTCAATAATTGTTCCTTCTCCTTCGCATGTGGGGCAGATTGCAACCTGCATCATTGTACCGAATATAGATTGAGTCTTGTATTTTCTCTGCCCTGTTCCCTGACAGTCATTGCATTTTTTTACATCGGATTTCAAGCCGCCCTCTCCGCCGCATGCACTGCATTTCTCATACCGTGAATATTTTATTGTCTTGTCGGTTCCTGAGTACATCTCTTCAAGAGTGAGTTTCAATACTATTTTAATATCGCTCCCACTCTTGTTTCTGTGTTGCTGCCTTTCGCCTGCTCTTCCGCCTCCGAACAATGAGCTGAAGATTGAATCTCCACCGCCCCTGCCTCCGAAAAAGTCTCCGAAAATATCCGATATGTCATCAAAATGCGAGAAATTCTCCCATCTGAATCCCTCCTGTCCGAATTGCTGAGAGACTCCTTCGTATCCGTACTGGTCATAAATACTCTTTTTCTTAGGGTCAATCAGGACTTCATAAGCCTCAGAGACTTCTTTGAATTTTTTCTCAGCCTCTGCCTTATTCTCTCTGTTTAAATCAGGATGGTATTTTTTTGCAAGAGCCCGATAAGCTTTTTTTATCTCATCGGGCGATGCATTCTTCTCTATTTCTAATGTTTTATAATAATCCTTGCCGCTCACTGTTTTTTGTCCTTGTCGTCAACGACTTCATAGTCAGCCTCTTCGGTTTTATCCTTTGATTCGGATTTTTCCTGCTCTCCCTGACTCTCCTGCTTAGACTGCTCCTGTTGCTGGGTATTTGCCTGTGAATAGAGATCATTGGAGATTTTGTAGAATGCCTGCTTAGCCGCATCAAGCCTGTTCTTTATATCTTCAAGATTATCTGTCATCTGTATGTCCTTAAGGTATTTGATCGTCTTATTGACCTCTTCCATAAGCTCCGGCTTCACCTTTTCTCTGTTCTCCTTCATGAATTTCTCTGCAGTGTATATGAATTGATCGGCATCATTACGCACTTCCACAAGCTCGCGCTTCTTTTTATCATCCTCTTCATGCGCTTGAGCCTCTTTGACCATTTTGTCAATTTCAGAATCAGTAAGACCGCTTGAAGATGTAATAACAATTGACTGTTCCTTTGCTGTCGCCTTGTCCTTTGCAGAGACATGGAGTATTCCGTCAGCGTCAATATCAAATGCAACTTCAATCTGCGGTATTCCTCTCGGTGCAGGAGGTATGCCTATAAGTTCAAATTTTCCGAGGGACCTGTTGTCTGAAGCCATCTCTCTTTCACCCTGCAGAACATGTATTGTGACTGCTGTCTGTGAATCAGACGCAGTAGAAAACACCTGAGTCTTCTTGACGGGAATTGTAGTGTTCTTCTCAATTATTTTAGTCATCACTCCGCCTAATGTCTCTATACCGAGAGACAGAGGAGTGACATCAAGAAGAAGAACATCTTTGACATCTCCTGCAAGAACTCCCGCCTGAATGGATGCGCCAATTGCGACGACTTCATCAGGATTTATGCCCCTATGGGGTTCCTTCTCAAAGAACTCTTTCACAAGCTTCTGCACTGATGGCATTCTCGTCATTCCGCCCACCATGACAACTTCATCAATCTCCGCCTTTGAGAGCTTGGCATCATCCAAAGCCTTTTTACACGGTTCAAGGGTTCTTTTAAGAAGGTCCTCAACCAATGACTCAAGCTTTGCTCTTGTGAGAGTCAGTTCAAGATGTTTCGGACCTGACTGGTCGGCAGTAATAAACGGCAGATTTACTGTTGTCTCCATTACTGTTGAAAGCTCCATCTTTGCCTTTTCTCCCGCCTCTCTTAGCCTCTGAAGAGATGTTTTATCCTTCCTTAAATCAATTCCATTGTCTTTTTGGAATTGGTCTGCAATGAAATTGACAATCACTTCGTCAAAATTATCTCCTCCGAGATGCGTGTCTCCGTTTGTTGAGAGAACTTCAAATACGCCGTCTCCTATTTCAAGAACTGATATATCAAATGTGCCTCCGCCAAGGTCATAAACTGCTATTTTTTCATTCTTCTTTTTATCAAGACCATAGGCGAGAGAAGCCGCAGTGGGTTCATTGATTATTCTTAAAACTTCCAATCCTGCTATCTTTCCCGCATCTTTGGTCGCCTGCCTCTGTGAGTCATTGAAATATGCAGGAACAGTAATAACTGCTTGAGACACCTCTTCTCCGAGATAGTCTTCGGCAGATTTTTTCAAATATTGAAGCACCATCGCGGAAATCTCCGGAGGTGAATATAATTTGCCGTCTATGCTTACTCTTACATCTCCGTTAGGACCCTCAGCTACATTGTAAGAGACTAGTTTTATCTCCTCAGGGACCTCTCTGAATCTTCTGCCCATGAATCTTTTTATTGAGAATATGGTATTCTCCGGATTTGTCACTTGCTGTCTTTTTGCAAGTATTCCGACAACTTTCTCCTTGTTCTTCTGAAAGCCGACTACTGACGGGGTTGTTCTTCCGCCGTCAGGATTTGGAATAACCACGGGCTCTCCGTTGATCATTACTGAAACACACGAATTAGTTGTTCCAAGGTCAATTCCGATGATTTTACCCTTTGCCATTTTATCCTCCGTTAATCGTTAATTTCTTCTTTGTTTTCAGAATCTATTTTATTGACTATGACTTTTGCGGGGCGCAGAATCTTTCCTTGATACATGTATCCTCTCTGATGTTCTTCAAGCACAACTCCGTCACCCATTTTTGCATCAGTCTTCACAGAAATCGCTTCGTGCTTTGAAGGGTCGAATCTCTCTCCTTTTGATTCATACACCTTTACTCCAAGTTTTTCGAAGGCCTGATGAAACTGCTTGTCAATCATTCTGATTCCTTCAATGATTTTGTCTTTTTCCTCAGTCAATGACGCGGCATCTATTGCTCTGTCAAAATTATCCACCACCAAGAGCACTTCTTTTAAGACTCTTGTATTGGCATTCTCCAAGAGAAGGTCAGTCTCTTTCTTAAGTATTTTCTTTGAATTTTCGCACTCAGCCAATTTTCTGAGGAACATCTCCTTCTGTTCCTTCAATTCACGCTGTTTTTCCTCTAAAGCCATCTTCACGCTTTGGCATTGCTCCTCAATTTGCTTTAGATTAAAACTCTCAGATGCTATCAAAGAAGTCTGCTTCTTATCTCTGTCAAGTAATTTTATCTCTTTGTTTGCAATTCGTCTTTTTTTAGACATAAATCCCCTTTTTTAAAGATAGAATATAATTCCTAATCAAGTTTTGTCAACCCTTATTTTATTAAAGTGGTCTTTTCCGTTTGATAACCATTTCCGCATTCTATTCTTACAAAGTAAACGCCGGGCTGAAGGTCGGCATTTAGAGATACACTGGAATTTGTAATTCTAAAATAAATATTTTCCGAATAAACCAAACGTCCGACAGTATTGAAGACAAATGCTTTTCCGAACTCGGTATTCGTCGAATTGTATTCAATAATGATTTTTCCGGCGGAAAACTGCCTGACATGATAAAATGTTTTTTTCAAATCAACACTCTCGCCCACTCCCGCCATCGGATCAAATGCTCCGATGAAGAGCCCGTTTGAATTGTCGGCAAAATAGAGAGCATCATCTGCAATGTTTTCATTAATATCGGTTATTTTGCTGTTCATATAAAGATGGGATAAATCCGTCATTGTGCCATAACATCTTAAAGATGCTCCGAGAGAATTATTGAAGCAGGCAAGCCCGCTCTGCAGAACTTTTACTTTGTTAACAGCTCCTATAGCTTTGTTATCAATAAAATTCAGAGAATAGTCTGCGTTTATCAAATATGATGAGACACCGCTATTAAGACATGCGAGGTAGAGTGTATCGCTTTTTATATCGGCAAATGCCTCATTATATGAAGTTGAATAGAGATAATTCCCATAGAATCCGGACGATGGAAATTCGGTTTTCATAATGTAGATTCCATTTAAAAGATCAGTCAGATAGACGAACGAGTCCTTCACAGAGACTGAAGTGTACTGTTTTCTCGAACCTTCGGCAAATGTGTCGGAAGGAGAGAAAGAAAAGTCCGGATTTATATTTAAGGCATACAATGCAGATGCGGATACAGCAAGGACAACTCCGTCTTTATACTCAAAATCCGCAAGAGACCCGCTCGTATAGAATGTATCAATGTCTGTATAGCCGTTCTTTCTCTTCATAGAGAAAACTCCGCTCTCTATGCCTGCGAGAATTATTGTGTCATTTAGAAATTGAGCTGATTTATAAGTATTGCCGTCGTTTCTGCTGTAAATCAATTGAGGAAGAGTTTCATCCGTCAAAAGATATTCTCTTATTCCATTTCCTGCAAGAACAATCAAAGTGTCTCCTTTAAGCAATGAAGAATAAGCACTTGAATTGTCATAGGTATATGATTTTAAGAGCAGATTATTCGTATCATCAATTGAATTCACATTAATCGGATAGAATGTGCCGTCGGTTGCAAGAAGAGCTCCGCCGAGTTTTAAAAACTCCGCTGAGAAATTTGTAGAACCATTGAATGAAGGAGTCAGAACTATTAAGGTGTCGAATGATTCTCCGATATAATTTTTGTGCGCAAAATTGTCTGTTGAATAATAGAGTTTAATTGAATTCAAAGAATCCGAAAGATTTGAGAAATTGACTATGCCAGCGAGTCCTTTGAAGTATTTTCTTCCGTTTATATTAAGATTTCCTGTTCTGAAGGAGTTTCCCCCTGAAGGCTTGATTTCATAGAAGCATGAATATGAGAGTGTGCCTCCGACATTTGTATATAGGTTCCAAAACGGCTCAGTATAGTCCCAAGTGTTATGAATCTGGATAAGGGTGTCAGAACCGCTGTCATCATACCCTATTGAAACAATAGAATGGCCTATATAATCTCCGCTGTAATAATAATCAAGAACAGCCCAGTGGGCGGGCCTCTGTGAATCAACCTCTGCTTTTATATAAGGATAGAAAAAATTATCCCCGGTCTGTCCATAAAGGTGCGACCCGCATACAAAAGAATACGGATGTGAAGCATTGGCAAAATTCTGATTTCCGCTTTTTATTGAATACACTGATGTGCCTCCGTCATTTACAGAGTCCGTGTACATCAGAACAGACAATTCCCTCTGAGCCGAAGGAACACTGTTTCTGTATATTTCCATCACATTGTCATAGCGGGTAAAATAGAAATCCACAAAATCTCCGTACCCTCTTGTGTCATAATAGGAAAAAATCATTGAAGAGGTTGTAGGAGAACAGCCGTAAGACCATAGAACAAAAGGAACATCTGCAATATAAGGCGTTGTCTTTACTGATGATATCTTATAGCTCTTTGACAGAACGCTCTTCCACTTGCTACTGATATTCCCGGAATTCAGATATGGAATCTTTGCGTATGTTTTGTATTCTGCAAGGTCAAAAAGATTCCCTTTATCTTCGAAAAAGAATCTTCCGTGGCCTGTATAATAGAGTTTGCCCTCATCCTGTAGTTTGAAACTGTTTTTTATGGAACTGAATTTTGAAAAAGCATAAGGAAGACCCCTGCCGTATTCAAGAATCACATTATTCTCATACCTTGCCGATATAATAATGTAACCCATCTTATCCAAAAGAGAGAGTGATTGCTCGTCATTTACCGACTTTCTTGCTTCAATTTCCGAAAAGATCCCTTTTAAGTTTGAAATTGAATTATCAAAAGAGAATAAAAACATATAAGCATATAAAGAATCGTCAAGACCGAATAGATATACGGGTTCTAAGAATAAATTCTGATTTCCATAGACTGCGGATATTTTCTCCTCTGCCACGGAGAATGCAATGTCCTTTGAAGCAAAATCAGGTCCTATTGTTTCAATCTCATAAAATTGAGCAAAAAGAGATAACGCAGAACTTAATAAAATAATAATAAATAAAACTTTTTTCATTATTTATACCTTGTTGGGAATTACACAGATAAACTGAAATTCCTCATCAAAAGGATTTTTGAACTGATGAATTTCATTCGGTTTCACAAAGACAATGTCACCCGCCTTTATCTCCTTCTCTCCGCTTTCATAGACAGCTATGCCCCTTCCTTTTTCAACATAAACAAGATGCTCAAAATTATGAGTGTGATGCGCAGAATTGCCCTTTGGAGCAACAGTGAAAAGACGCATTATAATGTCATTCGAACCGTCATTCTCTCCAATGAGAATCTGTCTTGTTACACCTTTAGTCATACTGTCATCCATCTTTGTTTTTTCAACATCACTTATCTTTTTAATTATCATAATACCTCCTGTAAAGTACAGACATTATATAATAATCAAAATACCAAATATTTCAAGGGTCAAATGTATAAAAGATTAAAAAGCCGTGAGCGAAACAAAGACGCCTTGTGCCTTGCGCCATGAGCCAGAGTGCTTCGCACACCGAGAGCCTTGTGCCTTGAGCAAAAACAAAAGAAAAGAGTTAATAGTTTATAGTTGATAGTTTATGGTTAAAATGCATGAGTAAAATCAAATACATTCAATTAACACAATACGGCATTTGATTAAATTGCTTAGCTTTACAGTTCCGAACAAAAACATCAGTCTGCTCCGCTTTGCTATTC
>DCUY01000098.1 GCA_002327905.1 Caldifarciminota bacterium UBA2202
AAGCTCAAAGTCGGCGAGGACGCTGTTCGTAGCTGCCCGTCGAGGTCTTCCGAGACAAAGTAGCGTAGAGCAGTGTGTGAGCCGACGCTGTGCCCGCGTGCCGCCAGTAAAGATGCCGTAAGCCATGAGCAAGACCTCAGGATAGTCATTTCATTTATTTTACCATGATAGATTCTTCAGGTTAAAGATTGCTTCTTCGATAACTCATCGCAATGACAGACAATTGGTGTCTTGACAATATTGATGAAAGAGGGTAAAATCATGCAAAAAAGGATTAAAATGAAAAGCAATGAAAAAATCATTCGGACATTTGTGCTTATAGCTTTAGGAGCGGCATTTCTCTCATTGGAGAAGGCATCATGGGCTATGAATATGTTTCTCCTTCCCGCAATAGCATTTACATTTACGGGATCCATGGTTTTTTTAATCCATGAAAAACAGATAATAAAGGAATTCACATCCACATACAAAGAGGGCTTTAAGGCGGCCATTGTCTCGGCTCTTCTCTTTTACTCTGCTTATTTGACTATACATATTTTGTCAGCCTCGGCCGGTTTTATGATTCTGCTCAGCAGTTATTCAGCATATAAGATTCTCAAAAGGAAAAATAAATACTTCCTTCTCGCTTTCAGCATTCTTTCTCTGATTTTGATTTTCTTTATTCCTTCGTATCATGAAATAATGATCGTTAAGATACTTCTCATAGCATCTGCATTCCTCGGAGAGACAGTTTTGATGTTCATGCTCAAAGAGGTTAAAAGTCAATTTATTGAAAAACCGAAAACAACATACTGCTATGCAAATATTCTCATAGCTTTAATTTCAGTTGCTCTCTTTTTCATAACAAAATCTGACACTGCCGCAGTTCTTTCAAAAATGGAGCAGATGCATCTCTTTATTCTGACATTCATTTCAACATTTTTGGTTTCATTGGTGCTGATAATCAAGCCTGAATCGGCAGGAATCGGAAAGATTTCTCTTGCCGTCTCCGCTACTGCAGTGACAATAATCCTCTCTCTTTTCAATTTTTCATTTTTCTTTATAGGAGCGTTTCTCTTGTTTCTGATTCCTCTTTTTTTTTCAAAGAAGACGCATAAGGGGTTTGCAATAACAGAATTCCTTGCAATGATAACTCTGATAGCAATTGTTGTTTCACTCTTATTTCCAGTTTATGTAAAACTCCGCTCAGAGATAATAGTTAATAGCGACAAGAGTCTTTTTCTTTCCGGAAAAACAGATAAGATAGAGAATGCAGTAAAATACGGAGATTACTTCATAAAATATATAGATTCAAAGCCGAAATTCGTCTATCTTGCAAAAGAGGGCTCTTTCAGGTCATTCTCTATCGAATAACCGAATAAACCTGCTTCTTCACCTTTTCTGAAATATTCTTTGTCTTTTCAAGCATCTCTTCAGCAATCTTCATTTTTTCATTTTTGTATTTTTCGTCGCTTAGATTCTTCAGGTTTATCAGAACATTCATGTATGCTCCTTCAGAACATGCGACAGCATTGATAGCGGCGACTCCTGCATCCGACATTGAATTGACATTTCCTATGACACTTATTCTGTCCATAATATCGAGGATTTCAAGGACCTCGGACATTGTTTTCAAAGGCACTTCTATTGCATCTTTCGTGGCTTTGTCGAGAAGCTCGTTTCTCAATTCTATCTCCGACTCCGTCTTTTTCGGCATCTTGAATGCCGCCATGTAATTATTGAAAGCATCCGTGTCCTCATCAATCAAGCTTAAAAAAGCATCCTTGACTCTCTGCCCTTTGGATGCTATATCCGCAACTTCGTCAGTATATTTTTCATAATTTTTCTTTTTGTATGTGAGATTGGCGACCATGGCGACAAGAGAGGCCGCTATTGCTCCTCCAAGAGCCGCAACGCTTCCGCCTCCCGGAGCAGGCGAATCTGTCGACAATTCGTCGCAGAAATCTTTTATTCTCATGTCGGCAAGAAGATTCTTTCCTAAATTTTTCTTGTATGCGTATTCAATCACCTTCTTATCATTTTCAAACGGATAGAGGTGGTCAAGCCCCAATGACTTCACTGCAATATGAATCAGTTCTTTTTCCGGAACACCTGCGGATTTTCCCTGCTTCCTCAGAAAATATTCTCCTGCCTGCACAAGAGCATCCTTCGGAATAAGACCCACGAGTTCGCTACCTGTAGCCAGAAGTCCGATTTTTGCGGCTTCCTCTGCCGCCGCTTCATAGGCAATATGCGGTGGAGTCACTTTCCAATTTGTCAGATTGATTGATATCTGGGCAATTTTATAATTTTCAATATACCAGCCTATTGCCCTGCATTCTTTTAATCTTCCGGGAATATAAAGAGTCTCATTCTTTTCATTCTTCACAAGTTTTCCGTTTGCATCCTTCTTTGGGCTTCCCTTCTCTCTGATTGCATTCGCCACTGTTGTAGCCAGTCTTGCATCCCTTGTATTCAGATTCACATTATAGGCGATTAAAAAGTCCCTCACTCCCATCACTGTGGCTCCGCTCTTTTCATTAAATATGGCTTTGCCGAAATCAGGCTTCCACTCTGGCTTCTTTATTTTTTCTTTGAATCCCTCATACTCGCCCTCTCTTATATTTGCAAGTGATTTTCTTTTATTCTCTGTTGCAGAGTATTCGTAAAGGTAAACAGGAATATTTAATTCATCTGCGACTCTTTTACCGAGTTTCTTTGAAACCTCGACGCACTCTTCCAATGTCACTCCGTTTACAGGAATAAAGGGGCAGACATCAGTGGCTCCCATTCTCGGATGCTCTCCTTTGTGCTTTGTCATGTCTATAAGCTCAGATGCTTTTTTGATGGCTTTAAATGCGGATTCAAGAACAGACTCGGGAGTTCCTATGAATGTCACGACTGTTCTGTTGGTATCGGGGCCCGGATCAACATCAAGAAGCATTGAACCCGGAACGCTCTCTATTTCATTTGTAATCTGCTTAATCACATTTAAATCTCTTCCTTCGGAAAAATTAGGCACGCATTCTATCAGTTTCACAAAGACCTCCTATTCTTGTTCTTGTTTTACTATGTTGTATTCTTTAAGTTTATATTGAAGAGTCCGCAGACTTATGCCTAGGGCATCACTCGTCTTCTTTCTCGAATATTCATTCTCTTTCAAAACATTTATTATGTGTTCTCTTTCAATGTCTTTAAGTTTCTTTGAATACATCTCCCTCTTTATGATTTTTCTGTTTATTATTTCAGGAGGAAGGTCATCGACTGTTATCAGTTCCCCCTGAGCCATCACAATCGCATGCTGAATCATATTCTCAAGCTCTCGTATGTTTCCGGGCCAGTTATATTGCATCAAAACACTCATCACCTCGCTTGAGACTCCGTCAACCGCCTTGCTCTTCGTATTTAGTTTGTTCAAAAGATATTTCACCAATACGGGAATGTCATCCTTTCTGTCCCTTAGAGGCGGTATGTCTATCTTTATGACCTTTAGTCTGTAATAGAGGTCCTCTCTGAATGTCCCCTTCTTCACCTCATCTTCAAGAACTCTGTTTGTTGCGGAGATTATTCTCACATCCACATCTCTGTCCTCAGTATCTCCTATTCTCCTTATTTTATGCTCCTGCAGGACTCTAAGAAGTTTTGTCTGAATTGTCAGCGACAGATCCCCCACTTCGTCGAGGAAGAATGTTCCCTGATCCGCAGCTTCAAAGAGCCCTACCTTGTCTGACATTGCTCCGGTGAATGAGCCCTTCTTGTATCCGAAGAGTTCGCTCTCAAGAAGCGTTTCAGGGAGAGCTCCGCAGTACTGTGTTATGAATTTTTTATCTTTCCTCGTTGAATTGTGGTGTATTGCCCGCGCAATAAGCCCTTTTCCTGTTCCGCTCTCTCCGTGAAGAAGCACGGGAACATCAGTGTTGATTATCTTTTCCATCAGTTCGAGAACATTTCTCATGGGTTTTGAAACACCGATTATGTCCTCAAAGTGGAACATGGATGATATTTCATTCTTCAAACTCTTGTTCTCAATTGCGAGAGAATTTGTTAGTTTCGCATTTTCAATGCTTAATACTGCAAGATTGGCAAAGGCATTCATGAATTCCAATGACTCTTCGTCAAAGACCTTCTTCATCGTCTGTGCATCAAGATAAATGACTCCTATTGTCCTGTTTATTCTTTTAAGAGGCACAACTATTATTGAGCGTAGATTGTATAGAGCGACTGACTGGAGTTCATTGAACCTCGGGTCAGACATTGCATCCGAAGTGCGAATCGCCTCTCCCGACTGGAGCGCATTATAAACAGTTGTCATTGAAATTTCCTTTGAATTTATTATATTCTCTTTCTTCAGATTGCGCGCAACTTCAACCTTCATCTCCTGAGTCTTCTCATCTGTTATCATCAGAAATCCTCTCTCCGCATCAACAGTGGTTATTGCTATATCCATGATTTTGTCAAGGAGTTCGCCGTAATCCCTTATGGAATTGATTGCCTCGCTCGCCTGATAGAGGGATTTCAAAATACTTACATTTTCAGGAAGCTCTCTTTTCATTTTTTCTCCTTTCAAAAAACTGAGAATATGATTGAATTTTCGGAAAAGTTTCCGAACATGTCATAGAGACGCAGATACATTTTATATGCATTCTCATTCAGCAGAGTGTCAATATACAATGCAGAATCTGCTGAATTGATGCTGTCAGCAATAAAGGCAGTCTTAAATTCATCTTTAATTTCCATTTGAAAATATGATTCGAATAATTCCGATGTTCTCTTCCACTTAATCGTGTCGGGAAGAGAGAGCACCCCTCCGTCTTCAGGATACAAAATAATCGGAAGCCTTTCAATAAATCTCACAAGATTCGCATTACTGCTCAATATTCTCTCTCCTGATTTGTCAAAGACCTCCATATATGAATTCTCTCCCTGCAAATCGTATATCTGGAAATAGCCGTTGTTTTCGCTGAAATTCAATGAGCATTTTACGAGTGCGCCCTCTTCAGAAAGATTCATTTTAAATTTCATCCCGGATATATTCATAATGCATGAATCAATATCGCCAATCCCGTCTTTGTCTTTTATAAGTCCGGTGTAATTCACATTATATTCCATTGTATCCTCAAATGAAACAATATTTCTGACAGAAGAATAAGCATGGAAATTTTCTATCACAGGAATATAGTTCATCCTGACTGTAAGAGACAGAGGCACTCCTGTCTTTAATAATGTGTCTTTCTCAAATGTTCTATATTCGTCTTTCTCAATTTTAATCAGAATGTCTCCGTAAGTGAATGTTCCTATTGAAAACACACCGTCTTCATTGGTATAAAACACGAGTGTGTCATTTAGCTTGACTGCCGCGCTCTCCATAGGCATGCCATCCTTATCTGTCACTTCAATTGAGATACTGCTTTTTCCAAAAGGATTCAGAGTATCATACCTGCTGTCATGAGGCACATCAATATAGCATGAAAAGAAGAGCAGAACTCCGGTAATGAGAGGCAATATCGCTTTTACCATATTATATCAAATAGATTGAAGAGATAAACAGAGAGGGCCACATCAAAGGCAAATCTGTTTATTTTCGACCACAGGTTATATTCATCATAATATTTCAAAGCATCCTCTTCAACCGTTGCATTATAGTATCTGTCTTTTGCATTTATAGTGCCTATGTAAGTTGTTATAGCTCCAATCAGAGATGACGCAAAGACTGAGCCCATCACAATTCCCTTTGTCTTCTCCTCTCTGTCAAACTGACCCCATCCGGGGACAAATGCGGATTTGAATATGAGATTCTGCCTCGGAAATCTCGAAACAGATATTGACGGATTTATGACATAATACTGAGGAGATTCCTTTATTAAAAACGAGATTCTCTCCTTTGCCTTCAAAAATATGTGCGTGATTTTCGGAGAGACAAATTCCTCATTGAGAGAATAATCGGCATTCAATGTGAGAATGTTTTCAAACTGCTTCTGCGCATTCAAAGTGTCTCCTATAGCCACATAAGAGAATGCTATGTAAGTGCCGAGATTTATTTTGTCCTGCTTCTCCATATCCGAACCCACCTTTGCGAGAATGTCCTCTCCAGTCTCTATCGCCTGTTTATACTCTCCTGTCTCATAGAAAACAACAACATCATTTATTGAAGCTGAAAAGACAAAAATGAAACAGAAAAGAGATATCAGTATGAATAAATTTTTCGTAAGACCTCCTCCTCTGAAATTATTATTTCATCTTCAATTGGCGGATAATTTTCATTATCAAGCCTCAGCTTATGCGGTCCTATTAAGAGTCTTATTGAGTCGCTTAAAGGAGTAGTGCCTACCTTCTGATCATCAATATAAACATCAGCCCACGGTCTGACAACTATCTTAAAATATCCGTATGCCTTTTCAAGCTCGATATTGATTCTTAAAACCTTGTCCTTCTCGATTTTTATTTTTTCTCTGTAATCTTTTCTGTTTGGATGCTTCAGTAAAAGAGTATATTCTCCTGTCTTCAATTTTATGTTTTCTTCGCTCGGAGTTCTGTCAACAAGTTGGTTATCGACATAGACATTAGCCCATGGCATTGCATTGACCGAGAGATATCCGAATTCTTCGACAATAACTATTTTTTCCATATTGAAAAAAACAGAATCATTTACAGTCAGATCAAGAGTTGTGTCTATTCTCTCATAATCAGGAGAGAATGAAGTGAGAGTGAATTTCCCTTTATCAAGAGATATGACCTGTGGAGTCTGAACTATTATTGAATCATTGATTTTTATCTGAATACCCCTCGGAGACGAGTCTATATACAGATAGGGCTTCTCCTCAGCATTATTTGGCACATACACGGTGCGCACATCACTCTTCTGCCTTATGGAATTGAAAATCTGAAATGTCACCAGAGAGACAAACATCATTGAGAGAAGAATCAATATGGCCAATGGAGTATTCTTCTTCTCTTTTTTGACGAATATTCTGATTTCGGATTTGTCTTCCACAATTGTGGCATCGAACATATACGCGCGGAATGTCTCTCTTGTGACATCAATTTCAATCTGAGAGAGCGCAGAGAGAAGTTCTTCTCCGCTTTTTGGCCTTTTGGATACATCTCTGCTGAGCATTGCTTTCAATATGTCTACAACAATCTGCGGAATCTCATTTGCATTAAAATCAATATTGAGGTCATGAAAATAGAGAATGTTGTTTATTGTTTCAAACTGATTCTTCCCTTCAAACGGATTCTTTCCCGTAAGTATCTCCGCAAATGTAATTCCCAGAGAAAAAATGTCTGAAGCAACTGTCAATTGCTGTCCTGTCAGCTGTTCCGGAGGAAAATAGGCCGGTGTTCCCACATAGGTTCCCGGATTTGTCACATTGACGCTCTCTCTTCCGAACGCAAGCCCGAAATCAGTCAATTTGACAACACCTTCATCAGAAACCATTATATTGTCAGGCTTAAGATCTCTATGAAGTATATGATTTTTATGAACATGCGTCAGTCCGTTTAATACCTCTTTAAGAATATAAACAGCAAATTTGACAGGGATTTTGTGTTTTTCTCTTATTATCTGCTTTAATGACTTTCCTTTGATATATTCAAGAACAATGAATTTATCTCCATCCTTTTCATAAAAATCGAAAATGCCCACAATATTTTCATGCTGGAGTTTGCCGAGAATTGCAGCCTCGCGCTTAAACCTTTTGACAAAATTTGCATCTTCCGACAAATGAGGGTGCAATTTTTTAATAACTACCTCTCTATTGAGAGATATCTGCACTCCCCTGTAAATAGTTGCCATACCGCCTGTGGCAATTGTCTCTAATATTTGATATTTGGTTTCCTGATTATTATCCATAATTTATTATAATAATATCAATAAACTTTTAAGTCAATAGGTCTAAAAAATGGAGAGAAAGGCAATAAAGCGCTTTTTGTAATACTCTTCGTCAAGATTTGTAATAGTTATTCCCAAAGAGGTTGATGCATGAACTATTTTATTCTCCCCTATATAAATTCCCACATGATTCGGACAGTAAAATATAACAAGGTCACCGGGCAGAGGATGTTCTGTCTTCTTGAATTTTTTCTCAATATCGGACAATTGCCTGCCCACATCAATTCCGTGCTTTTTCATTACAAAACTGGCAAATCCGGAGCAGTCAAATCCGTTTACAGTCGAACCTCCGTAAAGGTAATTTATGCCGAGATAATGGAGCGCGTCCTTTACAATCTCTTCACGCACTAAAGTATAATCAAAGAATTTTGTATTGTACACTTTGGAATCTATAAATCCTGTTATAGGCGTAAGCAGAACAGAGATGAATAAAAAGATGCTTAAAAAATGCTTTGCCATCAATAATCAAGAGAATAAACGTACATTGTGCCTTCGAAATAATTGGTGAGCCATAATTCCTTATTGTCAGGCGTTATTGCCGCTCCAATAGGCTTAAGCCCTGTCTTCAATGTCTTTTCAACAGTCATTGTCTCGAGATTCACAACGACAAGTTTGTCCTCTTCATAAACAAGTATGAATGCATATTTATTGTCGCTCGTAATTACAAAAGAGCGCGGCTTTGTGCCTATGTCAATTGACTTGACTTTTTTCTCTGTGGCAAGGTCTGTCTTAACGAAAATTCTCTCTGAATTGTGAGTCGTATATGCATATTTTCCGTCAGTTGAAATCACTATGTGGCGCGGATTCAATCCGATTGTTATTTCATTCAATTTTTTGTGATTGTCTGCAATATCAATCTTTGTCATTGTTAAGCCGCCCATATTGACTATGTAAGCGTATTTTGAATCAGGAGAGAAGTCAATTCCCCTCGGGATGTGGACAACCGGAATCGTCTTTACGGGTTCGAATTTTTCTCTGTCTATAACTGTTACATTATCAGTGAACCAGTTGGCAACATAAATCCATTTTTCGTCAGGCGAGACTTTCACTATTTTCGGGGTCTTCCCTGTCTTTGCAGATTTCAGATGAATTATTTTTTCAGTATTGTTTTCGAGGTCTTTTATCTTCACCTTCTTTGCAGTCTTGTCAGTGCAGTCGGTCTCCATTGTATCGTATGCCACAATCATCTCTCCATTATGCAGAGAGAGATATACGAATCTTCCGCCCTCTGCAAAATCGCATTCGACAGGCTTCTCCGCATAAGAGTTTATCTCCTCTTTTGTCTCGTAATTGTATCCCTTTGCAGAAGTTTTGAAAAATTCTATTTTCTTAATCACTTTCTTGTCTGCAACACTGTATTTCCATAGAGCACAGCTCTCAAGATTATTCACATAAGCGTATTTGCCGTCAGCCGTGATCTCCACTGATTTAGGGGCATTTCCTGTTAAAAGCTTCTTAATAAGATTTATTTCAATCGCATTAAGATTTATGACCAAAACCAAAAGAAAAATTACTGCAAAAAATCTCTTCATTAAATCCTCATGTTTAAATTTTTGACAATTATATGCCTATCTGTTAAAAAATCAAGTAGAGTGTATCCGTTCCGAGAAGTGTTGACAGTGTGTGACTGCCGAATAGTGTAGCGTCGGCTCACACACGGCACACGGCGTCCTTGTCTCGCCGCACGCGGATGTGAATTTTCAGGGACGGTGGTTCCAAAAAGCACCATTTTT
>DCUY01000071.1 GCA_002327905.1 Caldifarciminota bacterium UBA2202
TCAATTATCTTTAATTTCTTTTCTAACCTTTCTAATCATATCCCTCACTTCAGCCGCCTTTTCAAATTCAAGCTCTGCAGACAATTCATGCATCTTCTTTGTCAGATGGTCGAGAAGCTCCATTCTTTCAATATTGGACATTGATTCCGTCTTTGTCTCAATCTCCTCTTCAATAACCATATTTGAAGCTACATCAGTGAGAATTAGAATATCCTCCACACTCTTCGAAATCGTCTGCGGTGTTATTCCCATTTTTTTATTATATTCAATCTGAGATTCTCTTCTCCTGTTTGTTATTCCGACCGCCTTTTCAATTGATTTTGTGGACTTGTCGGCATAAAGAATAACTCTTCCTCTGACATTTCGCGAAGCTCTTCCTATTGTCTGTATAAGAGATGTCTCGCTTCTTAAAAATCCCTCTTTGTCAGCGTCAAGTATTGCCACAAGAGAGACCTCAGGAAGGTCAAGCCCCTCTCTTAGAAGATTTATTCCCACCAAAACATCGAATTCCTTTAGCCGCAGTCCTCTGATTATCGAAACTCTCTCAATTGAATCAATATCGGAATGCATATATCTGACACTGACTCCCTTCTGCTTAAGATATTCTGTCAATGATTCAGCCATTCTCTTTGTAAGTGTAGTCACCAAAACCCTCTCGCCTCTCTTTACCACTGTGTCTATTTCAATTAAAAGGTCATCAATCTGATTCTCTGATTTTTTTATCTCGATTTCAGGGTCGACAAGGCCTGTGGGGCGGATTATCATATTTACAACTTCGCCTCCCGACCTGTCTATTTCATACGCTTCCGGAGTGGCTGACATGCAGACAATTGATTTGGTGATTGTTTCAAATTCATTCAGTTTCAGAGGTCTGTTGTCAAGAGCTGATTTTAAGCGGAATCCGTAATCCACAAGATTCATTTTTCTTGCTCTGTCTCCATTGTACATTCCCCGTATCTGCGGTATTGTCACATGCGATTCGTCTATTATTGTGAGAAAATCTCCTCTAAAATAATCTACAAGAGTGTATGGCCTCTGCCCCTCCTCTCTTCCGTCTATATGGCGCGAATAATTCTCTATGCCCGAGCAGTATCCGACCTCTTTCATCATCTCAAGGTCATAATTGGTTCTTGTGTTCAATCTCTCAGCTTCAAGCATTTTTCCGGAGTCTCTGAGCTCTTTGACTCTCTCCTTCAATTCCTCTCTGATCGAGACAACTGCTCTCTTGATTTTTGCGTCTCCTGACATGAAATGCTTTGCCGGGAACATTGACACAACCTCTAAATCCTCAATTTTAGAATTATTCAGCTGGTCAAATACAAATAAATCTTCAATCTCATCGCCGAAGAACTGCACTTTAACAGGAGAGTCAAGATGGGATGGAAAAATATCAACAGTGTCTCCGAGAACTCTGAATCTCGCTCTTTTGAAATCAATGTCATTTCTCTCATACTGCATCATGATAAGATTGTCAATCAGCTTTTCCTGACTCAATGAACCGCCTCTTCTTATGCTGAAAATTGTATTGTTATAATCTTCAGGAGAGCCCAATGTATATATTGAGGAGACTGACGAGACTATAATTACATCATCCCTTTCGTACAAAGATGCAGTCGCTCTAAGGCGAAGCTTGTCTATGTATTCATTTATAGTAGCCTCTTTTTCGATGTACACATCCTTTGCAGGAAGATATGCTTCAGGCTGATAGTAATCATAGTATGAGACAAAATACTCCACAGCATTGTGCGGAAAGAGTGATTTCAATTCTCCGTATAATTGAGCCGCAAGCGTCTTATTATGAGAGAGTATAAGAACAGGCATTTTCGCCATTTCAATCACTTTGGCAATTGTGTATGTCTTTCCTGATCCTGTTATTCCGAGAAGAACCTGATACTTTTTTTTCTCTGAAATTCCCTTTGCAAGACTCTCTATTGCCTTCGGTTGGTCTCCTGCGGGAGAGTATCGTGAAACAACTTTGAAGTCAGTCATGCGTCAAATTCCATTCCATCATATCCTGCAAAAATATTTTCAGGAAGCAGTCTTTCGAGCTCCTCATGTTTTAAATCATGTGAAAGATGAAGTATATATCCCTTTTTCATTTTAAGGGATTTAATGAGGAAGAGTGATTCGCTTATTGAAAAATGAGTTGTGTGGGGCATCATCCTGAGTCCATTGATTATTATACTCTCTGCATTTTCCCTTATAAGTTTTCTCTCATCTTTTCCTATATAAGAGGCGTCCATCACTATGGCGAGTCTGTCCAATAAATATGCGTCTATCTTCAATTTTCCATGGTACACTTTAAATGATTTTACCGCAAAGGGTCCTATGTTCTCAACATGAGAGATATCGATGAATTTGAATCTCGGCTTCCCTCCGCCCTCCTGCGTATTTTTAAAGACATAGGAGTAAACACCCATTATCTCAAGCCTCGTCTCATTTGAGCAGTATATTGGAATCTCCTTATTGTATCGCATTGAAATTACTCTCGTGTCATCAAGGCCGAAGATGTGGTCGGCATGCGCATGAGTGATAATTATTGCATCTATTTTGTCTGTCCTGTTTATAAGCTGGAGCCGTAATTCTTGTGATGCATCAATTAAAATATTAAAATCCTCCTTTGTCAAAAGCACTCCGGGCCGGGTTCTTTTATCCCTCTTGTCAGCCGATGAACAGACTCGGCAAGTGCATCCTATAACGGGAACTCCTGTTGATGTGCCGGAACCGAGTATTGTCACTCTCATTTATTGAACCTCCTTCCGACAATATCCATTCCCAAAAATACCAAGAGTATTATATTTGCCTCAAACGGCTTTCTTAAAACATAAGCAAATAGAAATGATGCAAATATGAAAAACATGAGGGAACCGTACCTCAAGACAAAAGTCATAACCGGAAATATATCTCTCATGAATCCTATAAGCAGAACAACCGAAAACATCGTTGAAAAGACAAATGCGAATGCGGGTCCTATTGTTCCGAAGAGTCTTAAAAACAAGAAAGAGAGTGACAAAGTCAAACCGGCATCAATGAGAGAGACGGCAAAGAGACGCTTCGTCTCTCCCTTGAGAGAAAGAATGAATCCGAACGGAAAGACCCTGAGCGGAAGGACAGTGAGATAAACAATGAAATATCTGTATGCATTTGAATATTCCGAAGTGAAAAGGAGATTCATGATAAATTCCGCATTTATGAATAAAGCCAGAGTGAGGAGAGATAAAAACAAAAATGATTTTCTGAAGATATCAGAAAGCATTGTTTTTACACTTTCGTTTTCTCCTGACATTATCAGATGTCTTATGCTCTCCGCTCTCTCATGGAAGACTCCTCCGAAGAATCTTGATACGAGAGGGACTTCAAACGCTCCTGTGGAATACTCGGCAAATGCTCCTGCAGAACATAAAAGCGACACAATATACTTGTCTGTCTGTCTTGAGAATGCTCCGAAGAGTCCGTTCAAATAGAGAGGAAAAGAATAAGAAAATATTTTTTTGAAATCATACTTCTCTCTGTCCTCTCTAAGTGAAAGAGAGAGAAAAATAAAATAGAGAAATATCTTAAATAATGAAATTAAAACAATAGCTATAAAAAATATGTCAGGCCTCTCTCTGCTTTGAAAGACGAAAAGAATGGGAATCAATATGGATACGGCTTCAAGTATATTAAGAGTGAAGACTCTCTTTATCATTTGTTTTGAAAGAAGAATGGCCTCAAGAGAGAGGAATAATGTAGAGGATATTGAAAGTATAAAAGCCGGAAAAAGAGCATTTGATTTTCTGAAAATGAATAATGCAAGAAAGACAATGAGAAGAGAAATAAAAGATATAAAGAGTGTTTTTAGGTATGATGAAACATCTCTTTTTGCAAAGTAGAATATCGGGCTCGTTGCCGGAATGCCTGAAACAGTTATCCCTATGAGGAAATACATGAAGAATTCCTTAAAGAATGAATACCATTCCACTGTTAGAATTCTTGAAGCAATCACTGAAAGGAGAAGAATAATCAATGAATAGACGACTCTGCCGAGTCCAGCCACTATTGATTTCATAAAAGAATTCTTATGTATGAATCAACAGACAATCCGCTGTCAGTATTTTCAATTCCGTACAGGTAATTGAGTGAAAGGTTAAAGGACAGAAATTTATAAATCTGCTCAACTGACAGAGAAGCTTCAGTCCATTTTTTAACAGGGTCTATTCCTATCTGCTTATAATAATATGTGTCAGATATGGGGAAGATCCAGTCAGATGATGAATAATTGTCTCCCTTTTCAAAATATGAGACTTTAAAATTGACTCTTCCTGTTGAACTGTATGCAAATAAACCGTTTCCTTCAATTCCCTGAATATCAGGACCCATTTCGTCACCGATATTCTTAGAATTGAAAATGTATCTGTTCCAAGGGTATCTCTGATTATATACCCACGCGTTTATTCTCATATAAGAGAGAGACATTACGGCGCAACATACCGGAGCGTCAATACGCACTATATGGCCCAGCTCCGGCGGTTCAAGGTCTTTTGTTCCCTCATATTCATATTGATAATCATCAACAAGCAGAGAATATGAAAGATTGACCCTGCCCAAATAATTGTAATTGACATCAAATGCCCAAAGAATATTGTCATTTATGTCAATATTGTTCTGCTCTCCGTAGAATATGAAGAACGGAAATGTATAATCAAAAATATTGCCTATGCTCTTTCTTCCAAATATACATGATTCTGAGAATGACAGTCTGAGATAATCCTTTAATGTCAGGATAAATTTATGAAATGAAAGATATCTTGAAATTACATCAATATCCTCTCCTTCAAACAAATATGTGGAATCAAGCTTCATACTTCCCAAAGAGGCATACTTGAAATCATAGGAAAAATATCTGTTTGCCTCTCCACTGAGGTAAATACCATCCATAGGAACCGCTTTGTAATCAAACAGAAGAGAATTGTCTTTTGAAAATGATGAGTGGTAATCCATCCTTCCGAAGAGAACAAACAATTTTTCATTTGAATACTTGACATATCCTCTTTCAAATCCTGCTATAATCTTCTCTTTGAAGGGTTTTATGGGAAATCCCCTGCTGTTGTCTATATCATTGGATAAAAATACTTTTACTGAAGCTTCAATATTATCAGTCAATGAAAACTCTACTTTGGGAGAAATAGAAATTGTCGGAGCAATGGAATCATGATATGAAGCTCCGACTGAAGCATCCAAGAAAATATTTTGATTTTTAAGCGTCTTTTCAAAATCTATTTTTTTTAGAAGAAATTTTGAATAATTGTTTTCATATACTGCTCCTGATTCTTTAATTTCGACAGGATAATTATTGGTAAGAGGAATTGTTCCCTTTATTCCCTGATACCACACATACTCTTCGTATGCGGAGAATCTGTCCGACATGTACGGATGAACGGGAATGAATGAGAGAAGGAGTAAAAAAACAATCAGTATCATCTTCCCTCCAATCTGACAATGTCATCTCTCTCCGGTCCCACTGCAAGATGCGATATTTTCGTATTCGTTTCTTCTCTGAGGATTTTTATAAAATTACCGATATTTCTGCTGATTCTTCCTTTCTTTAAATCCACTATGTCTTTGTCTGTCCATCCGTTTATTGTTCTGTAAACGGGTGTGACATTGGAAAGAATTTTATTTGTATCAGGATAAGCTTTGAGGATTTTTCCATTATATTCATAAGCCGTGCATATTCTTATTTTTTCAACATTGGCCAGTATATCAAGCTTTGTCACTATTATCTCATCGCACCTGTTTAGGAATACCGCGTATCTCAATGCAAATAAATCAAGCCAGCCGCAGTCTCTCACCCTTCCGGTGGTTGCTCCGTACTCTCCGCCCCTCTCTCTCATCATCCTGTCCGTCTTATCATCCATCTTTGTAGGAAAGGGTCCGTTCCCCACTCTTGTTGCATACGCCTTGGTTATGCCTATCACATTGTATTTGAAGAACGGAGGTATTCCGCTTCCGGCAAATGCGTATAAGGAAATCGGATGTGATGATGTGACATACGGGTATGTTCCAAAATCAATGTCAAGCATTGTCGCCTGAGCTCCCTCAAAAAGAATCTTCTTTTTCTCTTCAATAAGCATTCTCGCAAATTCATCGGTATTTACTATTTTGTCCTTGATTCTTCTGATTTTAGGAATTAAGGACTCTATTATTTTTTCAGGATCTATTTTATCTGTTTTGTACCCTGCTGATTTTGTCTTATTGAAAAACTCGGCATATTTTCGTATCTTCTCCTTCATCTCTTTCTCATCAAGAAGGTCTCCCGCCCTTATGCCTGTTCTGTCATATTTATCAACATAACATGGCCCTATTCCTGATTTTGTTGTGCCTATGCTCAATCTGCCTTTTGCCTCTTCAGATGCTATGTCGATTTTTTTATGAAAATCAAAGAGTATATGAGCTCTTGATGATATTCTGAGATTATCAATGGAAATATTTAATGAAGAGAGATGGTCTATCTCATTCATCAGTTCGTCAATATCAATTACAACTCCGTTTCCGATTAAAGAGAGTTTTCCCCTGACTATTCCTGAGGGTATAAGATGAAGGACAATCTTCTTTCCCTTGACAACAATTGTGTG
>DCUY01000102.1 GCA_002327905.1 Caldifarciminota bacterium UBA2202
CTTCGCATGGTGGCGTCTTCGCCTTCAACCATCACCTATAAACTATTAACTGTTTTTTACACATGGCGCATAGCACATAGCGTTTTGTCTCTCTCAACTCTTTCTCTTACCCTTTACCCATGACCCGCCCGTGACCTGTCACTTGTCCTTTTGTCACTTTTTTCCACCCCCGCCGCCCTGTCTCTGCGATTTACCAACATACAAGCGCACTATTTTAATTGCGAGAGGAAAGCTTTTTGTATATATCTTTTCTATGGCGGATAATCAGTATCAAAACTTTTTTCTCTTCTTCAAAAATCTTATAGACAATTCTATAGTCGCCGAAACGCACTTTTAACAGCCCTTTCAGAGAATACTTCAATGGTTTCCCGTACAATATCGGATTCTCTACAAGTTTCTCTTCAATCACAGATATTATTTTAGCAATTGTCTGCTTGGGTATCGATTTAATGTCCGATCTGATGTCAGGATGGTACAAAATAGAGTATTTCATCTACTTGAGTATGTCTTCTTTTTTTAGAACATTCTTCCTATTGTATTTTGATAGTCTCTTCTCCGCTACCATCATCAGGTTCATGTCCTCAGCATTTTCAAGCGCCGACTCTATCAGCTGTCTCACCTTTTCGGAGAGGGAGACATTCTCAAGCTCGGCAAGATGCTCTATCAATTCGTACTTTTCTTTTGAAAACTGGACATTGATTCTTTGTGTTTCTGTTTTCATTTGCATTACCTCCGAATTTAGTGTAACACATTTGTAACACTCAGTCAAGACGGTGCTGGTATTTTGATTTTTATTTTCTATCCCCACCAATGTCTGCCATTCTGAAGTCCGCAGTAGTTAATCTATCCTGAAGAATCTATCAACAAAAAGTATAAAGTATACTCCGTCCCCAGAATAAGTGTCATTCCGAACGCCTCTTATCACTGTATTGTGAAGAATCTATCAACAGTGAAACAAATGAAACCACTGTCCTGAAATATTTACAGGTTTACCAGTCAGCTTATTCCCCTGCCTTTTTTTCAATTGCCAATGGTCTTTAGTCCTATTATAGTCATCCCAATCATCCAGAATGACATTGCTGTGAATGAACCATATAAATATGCCGTTCCTCTTTTAATTCCTGTGCTTTTTACCAATTCTGAATTATACTCAGATGCAAATTTTTTTCCGAATGCACTTATATCATAAGCGCTTTTTGTCTGTCTCCCGACAAGAACGACAAGGAGCGATGCTATCAGTAGGCCGGCAGGTAACAGTACGACCGTAGATTCCTCATAGTCATAAGAAGAATTTGAAAAAATCATATATATCAAAAGTCCTGCCCAATAAAACGCCCATTCATTTGCATTCTTCTCAGATTCCATTGCCATCATGTCCCATGTGCCTATCCGCTTAACATTCTCCTTTTCGACCGAAGAAGTACATGTCTTCGCATCAACAATATTATAGACAAGAGTCGCAATAGTTCCTACTCCTGCAGGCGTCAAAACGCATGATTGGGAACTCAAGTAGCCATCTGTGCCTCCATTAAAGGATCTTGAAAAGGTAATTATCCCAAGAAACAACATTGTAATTATGCTTGAAGAGGCAAAAATCGCGCTGCTCACTCCCACTTTTGTCAAATAGTCTTTTGGGGGAATATACTCTTCTTTGTCTTTCTTTATTTTATCCAAAAGCTCATGTTTTGCCTTATCCCGCTCAACCCAGTTTATTTTTTTAATTTCTGTATCGTTAGCGAATAAAGTTAAGCAATAAATCAAAAGAACTACAATCGATATTGTTTTTTTTGCCATGCCATCTCCTTTTCCCATAAAGATATTATATCCCTTTCACGCTATTTTTCAAAAATTGTTTTTACCAGTTTTCCAGCCCACCAGCGCACTGTTTAAATCCTCTTCTCAAGCATTTTATACACTTCGCTCTTTTCCCTCTTCCCCACTATAAGCACTGTCATGCTTTTGTCTTTGTTGATTTTGTAAGCGAGACGGTAACCCCATTTTTTCAATTTGATTTTAAAAACATTTGTAAATCCTCTTAACCTGTCCTTTTCAACAACCGGTTCATTAAGTCTCTCTTGAAGTTTCTTTTTAAACTGGAGTCTTACTGCATTGTCAAGCTCATTCCACTCCCTCAATGCCTTTTCATCAAACTTCAGCTTATATCTCATCTAATTCAACTTCTATTTCCTTGTTCTTCTCTTTTATCCGTGACTTGACCTCACCTACAAACATTAGCTCATCATACGCCTCCAAAAGCTTCTCGTATTCGGACGGCGGCACTATGTAAGCGACCGGATTATTGTGATTCAGAATAGCTACCGCATTGTTTCCGGACTTGTTTATCACAGAGGACGGATTTTTCTTCAAATCACTCACAGATACAGCATATTTTGCATGAATCTCTTTCATTTAGTCTCCTTATTTTTCTCTTTATTTAGCTCTTAATATAGCACTCTTAATTGATATTGTCAAGATTGACTTCCAATCTTCTTTTTATTTTCTCCGCTTTGTTCCCGCCGTCTTCTCCAACTCTGAACTATCAACTATTAACTCTTCTGTTATGCTCTCGGCCTATGGCTCACAGCACAAGGCGTTTTTGTTTGGCCGCACACGGGCATAGCGTCGGCTCGCACACTGCTCTACGCCGCTTTGTCTCGGAAGACCTCGACGG
>DCUY01000089.1 GCA_002327905.1 Caldifarciminota bacterium UBA2202
AGCGGTCTTGACATAACAGGCAGGTTTACTCTGGAGAAGAGAATAGGAATAGATCCCGACATAGAGAGAACGGAAGACAAGATGAATGTTCTGATAGTGACTCCGGAAGCAGGAATATATTATTCACTCAGCGGCTACGGAAGCGCAGGGGCCGTCTATTCGACATCATATTATTCAGGCACTTCCAGCCAAAACAGGCAGAAGATAGGGTTAAATGTTAATTTGGCAAGAGGATATTTCGAAGTTTCTGCAAGCGGAAATTACCAGATAAGCAGGTATTACAAAACACTTGAATATGAATTCGGACTTAAGATAAGACTGTAAAATAGTGTTATCTTTTCTCTTGACTTTTATAAAAAAATAAAATATTATTATATACAAACTGAAAAAGGAGAAAAGGATGCGGTTAAAGAATGTCTTTATCATTATTTTATTATTACCAGTTATTGCATTTGCATCATTTGCAAAGACTACCGACCTGCTTGATATACCCACTGCGGCTATAATGAATAACGGGGAATTGTCAGGTGCTTTGTATTTTTCAATGGCATCAAACTTTGCCGATGACAAAGTTCCTTTCGACTATAATATAGCATTTTCCTACGGTCTTTTTGACATGTTCGACATATCTTTGAACATGTTCACTCTGACTGACTATACACTTGGAGTGCAGTATAATTTTGTAAAGCCGACAGCGAATCTGCCTGCAGTTTCATTCGGAATCCGCAACATCACTTACAGACAGTATATTGATGCAAGCGGAGGCGGAGACAGTATAAACAGCGGCTTTGCGGATTACTCATATACAATGAGGGCCTCCGATTGGTTCTCAATTTATGTTGTAGCGACAAAGGATTTTAAAAAGTTCGGAAAATACACTATTGGACTTGGCAGAGGAGAGTTTGTCGGATACGGAAGAGGCCAGTATCTTTCGACAGCGGCTTTTTTTGATGATCAGGCACTTACTGACGGAGCGACAGAATATATGTTCGGACTCTTCGGCGGAGTTGAAATACCTATAATAAAGAATTTGAACTTTTTGGGTGAGGTTACAGGAAGAGATGTCAATATGGGTCTTGAATATGCAATCGCAGGATTCAATATTGCAGGCGGCTTGACGCATGCGGAGCTTTTCACAGCAGGTGACCCGACTCTTCGCCCGAGAATCGACCTTGGAGCGAATTACACATATTCATTCGGAACTGCAGTCAAGAAGGAGTCAAACGGCTATTTGATAATCAACATAGTTGATAATGCTACAAACAAGCTTCTCCCTGCAGTCATAACATTTGAAGAATCCACAATAAAGCCCATATCAATTGCAAGCGGATATGTGAAGATGCAGATAAAACCCGGAAAATACAAGATAAAGATTGAGGCGAATAATTACAAATGGCAGAAGAGGGAGTTTTCAATATCCTCCTCTGCGACAAGCGAAATAAACATAAAGCTTAATAAGAAGGACGACACAGAGACTGTCAATCATGATAAGGCAATAGCTCTTGCAAAAGAGGCAAAGGAAAAACTGAATAAGGGAGATATAGCAGGCGCGCTTTTGAAGCTTGATGAGGCGCAGAAACTCTCTCCTGATGATCCCACTGTCCTCGCATATATGCAGGAGGCAAATACAAAGAAGTCTCAGATGATTAAGACCTACAAAGAGAATGCCTTGATGTATGAACAGAAAGGCTGGGCAAAATCCGCAATATCCGAGTGGAATTCACTGCTTCTTCTTGACAAAAACAATACTGAAGCAAAAGACCATATAAAGAATCTTGAAAAGGATGCCAATAAGACTGAAGTCAAGAAAGATGATACTGTAAAGACAGAGACAAAGAAAATAGACCCTGAAAAAGTTTATGAAGAGGGTTACATGGCATACCTTGCAGGAGATTACAAAACAGCAATAAAGAAATTTGAAGAGGTGCTGAAAGCAAGCCCTAATCACGAAAAAGCCCAGAAGTATCTGGACAAAGCAAAGAAGAGATTGTAAAAATACCGGGGGGATTTCATCCCCCCCTTTTTTTTATGCATTTCAAAGAGATAGTCTCAATCCTTAAAAAAATTTCACATTCAACTAATATTGAGTTTTATATTGTCGGAGGAGCAGTAAGAGACAATCTTCTGCAAAAAGATGATATAGATAATATTGACATAGCAGTAATCAATGATTTTGACAGATTCACGGATTCTTTAACTGACGAATTGGGTATTAATAAAGAGAGAGTCAAAAGGTCAATGTTTAAAACAGCATTGATTGAATACAATGGAATCACAATTGACATAGTGACTGCGCGAAGAGAAATGTACGGCTCACCCGGCGCCCTTCCTGAAATACTCCCGTCAGGACTCAATGACGACCTATTGAGGCGCGATTTCACGATAAACAGCATCGCCTATGATGTAAAGAATGATACTCTGATTGATCCATTGAACGGAATATCTGATTTGAAGAGCAAAGTATTGAAGGCAGACAGAGAAAACTTGTTTATTGAAGACCCCACAAGAATTTTCAGGTACTTCAAATACAAATGCAGATTCTCTTTAAGTGAAGAAAGAGGCACAAAGGAACAAATTGAAATAGCTCTCAATGCAAAATCCCTTTTCTTAAATGTCTCAAAGAGCAGAATTTCAAAAGAGTGGATATTGATTCTTAATGAAGACAAAAGGCGAGAGATTATAGAATCTCTTTTGAAAAACAATGTTTTCGGATGTATTTTCGGAGAAGATACAAAAGCAGATGTAAATTTTCAAAAAAATCAAAATACTCTTATAGAGACACTGAATATTTTCTATGAGAATGAGACAGAGAAGCTTATAAAAATACTTAATACTCTATTGAACGGATTAAAAAAGAGAGAAGAATCGGCAGTAAGGAGAATGAAGACAGAATCCAAATCATTTGACTGTAATAATGAAAATATTGCTTTTCTTCAGCTAAAGTAAACCGAAATAACATCCATTGTCAGAGCAAGAACAAAATGAATTATTGCCGCAGGCATGAATGTCTTTATCCTATATACAAGAAAACCGAGAATCAAACCCCCGAATAAAGATGAAATTGTTTCAAGACCCGGTTTGCCGAGATGGGCGAATGTGAATATGGCTGACTGGAGTATAATTGCAAGAGCAATATTGTCGGAAGATTTTATGAATGCAAATAACATTGCTCCGCGAAAGAAAAATTCCCAAAGAAAGAAGAATAGGAAAAACCCGATTTCATACCGTAAGAATGCAGGAGTTGATGACTTCATTTCGCGAATGAGGGGATATACATGTTTGAATTGAGGATTGAATGACGCAAAGTACGCAATCAATACAGCCGCGACTGAACATATCAGCGTAAATAATAAGGCTGTCTTTACTTTTCCGAATGAGAACCCGAAATCAGATAGAAAAAATCTTTTTTTAAGAATTGAGTAAATAATTATTGGCAGTGCGGAAATTATCATAAGACCGTTTATGATTTCATTCCTTGTAATATTCCGTTTGCTCCCTTTAAGTCCGATGAGGTAAAACGCAAAACAGACTGATGAAGTGAATAGAATGGCGAATAAAATTTTAACGAGTCTATTCTTCTCTTCTACTGCAATTATAAAATAGACAGGAACTATGAATAAAACAAGAATGGAATAGAGTATCCAGAAATAATACGGATAAAAGAAATTGTTATTGTACAGAAGGAATAGTGTCCAAAGAGTGAAGAAAGAGGCATAGTAAATCATCTTGCTTTGGCAAAGCACAATCAGGTCCTTAAAAAACATTTTCATGTCATCAATCATTACGGCTCCTCCGCATTCTCTATATAATTGAAAGTATCCTTATTATCCGAAAAATTCGCCTTTGTGTCAAGATTGAAGTATGAGTATCGCGATGACGGATCCCAGAGTATAAATCCGTCAGCATCGCTTTCAATAGCCGCTTTAATCTGATTGTTGACATAGTCATATCCCATCTTGGAGGATTTCCATTTGAAATCCTGAAGGTAAAGTATGGTCTTTGTATCATATTTCCTTATTCTATTGATTGACTTTACGCTTGAATCGAAAATTATATCGTATGTGCGCCTCTCCTTAGACCTGCTACTGTATAAAGAGTCGGAGAAGTGCGACGGATAGACCATAGGATAGATAGCGTCAACATACTGCGCCATTCCTTCAAGCTGTTGATTGACAAAATACAGAGAATCGAACCAGACAGTATAACCGTAAATATCGCATGATATATCGACGCCATAGGGTTTCAGCTCTTTGTACGCCTCTCTCAAAAAGTCAGTCACTATCGCAAATCCGTTCATTCCATTGTATTCGGGAAAGACGAGTGTTCCTATGATTCCGTCAGTCGGATAACGTATATAATCAAACTGTATCTCTTTGAATCCGGCCTTTGCCGCCTCTTTTGCCACTGATATCAGATACTTGCGCACAAAAGCGGAATAAGGAGAGACCCAATATGCTCCGGATGCGTCTTTAAACACCTCTCCTGTTGAGTATCTTACAGCGTATTTATAATCATAAATTTTGGCAAGATTATTGTCCTTGAAACAGACAATTCTTGCAATAGGTTTTATTTTATATTTTTCCAGAGTGTCAATTTTATTATTCAAATCATGTATTCTGTCATAGGAACCCACTGATGCGAATTCTTCAGGAAGGATTACCCCAACCTCTCCTCTGTCATATTTTATATCTATGACTGCCGCATTCATTCCATTGTCAGCCATCTTTTTAACCAAACCGTAGAATCCGGAGCTTGAAGCTTTGTATCTGTTAATGTAAATCCCGGAAATCTTCACTTGAGAAGAGATGTTTAGAAAGCTTAACAGCAAGAAAAAAAACAAGAATCTCTTAATCATTCAGCAGAGGATTCGTATAGTAAAATCTTGTGAGGCCGTTCTGCGAATTAAGATAGAGAAATCCTTTGTGCGGAACAACATTGTAATAACCTTTTGCAGGCATAGGGTATCTTTTCTTCTCATAAATCTTCCATTGTTTTGTCTTTAAAGAAAAGACTCCGAAACCCTCCATGGAGGTTATAAAGCAGTTGCTACCGTCATAACTCAAATCATAGAATTCGCCGAAGAGATTGTTCGGATATGAAGAAAATTCTTTCTCTCCCTGCAGTTTTATATGTATATAGGCATTGTCGAGAAGTATCTCAATATTATCATTTTTCAGATACTGATATATTATGAATGTGGGGAAATCAAAATCAACTTTTGTAAATATTGAGTCTCCAAGCGCAGTCTTATAGAGAGTATTCTGCGAGACTGTATAGACAGTGTCTTTGTAAAATTCTACATTTATAGTTGATGTAAGTCTGCCGTTTATCTGAGTGAATTCGCGCGAATTTATGTCTATGATGCCCACACCCAGATCATTTGAGACAATAAATCTGTCGTCATCTATGGGAGATGCTCTGAACAGAATGCTCCCCTCTTCTCTGTTTATCGGATAGAATTTTTCTTCTTTCAATGAATAGAAGAATGCCTGTCCGAATTCAGTTAAAAACAAGATATTTTTTCTTGAGGATGAAATGTATATTATCTGATTGTCAGGAATCGCAGTGTAAAACGAAGTATTGAAATATTCAAATGTCATTTTATCAGGATTGAATCTTGTGATGTTTATTGTATTCGCCCCCCCCATCCAGAGAGAGCCGCTCGAGTCCAATGACATTGCTCTTGTATTGAGCGACCCGAGCCCGTAAAGAAATTGCTTCTCATTTTTAGTGAATTTATTTATCTTTAATATTCCCGCTCCGTCTGTTCCCACATACACCTCATTGAAATCTTCAATGTAGGCGGTATAATTGTAATCCTCATTATTGAAAAATTTTCTATATGGGGTGAACTGAGGATATCTGGTAAAATCTTTATTATCCTTGTCCCATTCTATTCCTTCCGAATTATCTCTATTAACCCATCCTTCGTCTGATAAGTTGTATTTTGATGCACCGAAAATTTCATCACCTATAATTACAAAGAGACTATCTGCAGTGAGTCCGATTTTCTTCACTGTCTTTCCTGTAAAAGTGAAGACTTTGCATGAATAAATCATGTCATTGAACCAGTCATAGTGATAGATATAATTTCTGCCCGTATAATAGATGTTGAACTGATTGTACGGGTCAGCCATAAGATTGTCGAATGGAATGTCATACATTGCATTTCTGAATGCAACAACTGTCTTTACCTCCTCAGTGGCTTTGTCAATCGCTATTATTCCCGATGATGTGGATGCGTAAATGAAGTTCAGATCCGAGTCAAGGTCAGTGACATTAAGAAAATATGAAATCACCTTCCAATTGTCAGGCTGAGTATTATTGCAGAATATAAAGAGCAGTCCTGCAAGAATAAAAAATATGATTACATATCTAGACATTTATAACCTCTCTTCGCACTTTTGAAATATTGTTTATGAATTGCGATGCAGTCGGATTTGCGCTTGAAGTCCTCTCTCCCGAATAAAAATGTATGTAAACTCCGAGAGCGCTTGAAGCCATTGGGCTATATCCCTGAGCCATCAAGCCCCCGATTATGCCCGAAAGAATATCACCGGAACCGGCAGTGGCCAGTTTGGAATTCATATTCGGGAATATCATTGTAGTCTTTGAGTCACTTATTATTGTGGGTGGGGATTTCAAAACAACCAATGCATTATATTTTTTTGCAAATTTCTCCGCTGAGGATATCTTCTCTGAAATATTGTTAAAACGCATTTTTGAGAGGCGGAAAAACTCCTCTGGATGCGGTGTTATTATGCTTCCTCGAAGAATTCTTCTTTTATCTGATTCATTCATTGACGAAATAATGTTCAAAGCATCAGCATCAAAGAGAATGGTTTTGCCCTTAGATTGTTTAACCGCTTCAAGAAGAATCTCTTTGGATTTTAAGTTATTCTGCATTCCGCATCCTATTACCCACACATTCGATTTTTTCAAGGCATCATTTAAATTATCAGTAAAGACAAGCTCAGGAAAGAATCTTCTTTCTTTTTTTGAGAGCATGTAAACATAGACTATGCCGGCTCCTGATTTCAATGCGCTGTAAGAAGCAAATTGAATAGAGCCCTCCATTCCTTCGCCTCCTCCTACAAAACTCGCCTTTCCCTTCTCCGTCTTGTGGGTCCATTCATTTTTCCGTATGGATGAGTCCGCTGATATTGCATTCAATATTTCTTTTTCTATTATCAGATAATGTTTCTTAGAAAAAATTGCATCAACAGGTATTGAAATGTCAGCTACAATAAGCTCTCCTGCGCGCTCTGAAGCATTGCTCCACAGCAGTCCTGTCTTTACGAATCCGAAAGTCACTGTCACGGAAGCTCTTATCGCATCAGAATCAAATTCACCCGTATTTGAATCAATTCCTGACGGAATATCAAGAGAAAGAACCGGAATTTTAGAGTGATTTATTATTTTAAAATACCTTCTGTGAAAAGAATCCAAAGCATTGTGAAATCCTGTTCCGAAGACCGCATCAATTATAAGCTGAGATGA
>DCUY01000108.1:0-15180 GCA_002327905.1 Caldifarciminota bacterium UBA2202
AGCGGAGCGGACTGATGTTTTTGCTCAGAACTGTAAAGATAAGCAATTTAATCAAATGTGAAATAAAATCTCGTATGGGGCGGACCTGTGTGTTAGGCCCGACAGAAACAAATCAAAAAATATGATGCAACCTGTTGTAGAATATTGAGAGAAATTCTGTAAAGTTCATCAGAAAACAAAGAAGTATGTGCACAAGGCGGATACAAAACATAAAGTAATTCAAAGTATTGATTTAATTATCTTTTTATGTTATATTTTTTTATTATATAACAAGGCAAAAAAGGAATAAAATGAAATGGGATTTTAGTTTGAAGAAAAAGCAGATTAAAAACCAGCAGTCAAGTGAAATTGATAGCACTGCCGTTATTTACGCACTTAAAACCATAAGAATAGATGAAGAGGAGCTTCTCGGTATAAACAGAGAAGCATTGGATATACTTTCAACGATAAATGACAATGAAAATATACTCGCAGGAGAGATTCAGAAGGTTGAAGAGAAAGGGCACAAGCTTTACGCATCAATTCAAATTGTATCGGAAGCCGCGGATGTATTGATTGAATACGCCAGAAGTTCAAATGAAAAAACGAATGCAGGAATAAATGAAATTAATAATATAATTCAGCAGTTGACAGTATTTACCGAGAGCACTTCAAACATATTGTCTTTTATACAGCCGTTTAACGAATATTCGCAGAAAATCGGATTTATAACCGATATAATTTTCAATATAGCTCAGATGAGTGAATCTGCCGCAAGGAATGCAGGCATCAAGGCGTATCATGCGGGAGAGAGCGGCAGGGGATTTGAAGTAATTGCAGACAGGATGCTGATGCTCGCCAATAAGACATTCAAGCTGACAAAGAAGATTCCTGAAGGCATAAATGAAATTCAAAAACATACACTCAATATTATCAGCATTATAAATCAGACGAAGAATTCCACTGAGAGCATGAAAAAGACTATCAATGTTCTGTCATTCAGGCTCAAGGATGGGGAAAACAATCTTAGGGATATAGTGAAGAATTCGGACAAAATGAAGGAATTCATTTCCATTCAAGATAGTAACAAAGCCACTATAACAGAATTGAATAAGGATGTCACGAATGTTATTTCTTCAAGCCTCCAATCAAGCGAGAAGCTTTCGACAATGGTGAAGACTCAGGCTGACATCAAAGTTTCGCTTCTGAATCTGATGCAACAGATAGATATTATAATGGATATGATAACAAACAACAGAAATTTGATGCCTGCCATTTCTACTGAAATAAAATTGTTCAAGAAAATAGAGAATTATCTGAAAAACAGCAAATACATATCCGAGCAGATAATTTCAATCATCGACGAATTCATAGACAGCAATTCCTCTCAGGTGGGTTTTATCACAAAATACAAAGATACAATTGATTCAATTGAAGAGAATGAGCACATGATTTTGAAAAATGTCGGAGATGTTGAAGACAATATCAATCTGCTTATCAGTTCGGTAAATGACTTTTCGACAAATGTGAATGCAGTCATGACTGAAATAGGAGTGATGAAGGCAGTCATTCTTGAGCTGAATGAAATTTTCGTCAGTGTTTCCAAAAATCTCGAATTTATTCTTGAGACAAGCAATGAACTAAAGGAATTGTCCGAACAGACAAGGCTTCTCTCATTGTACGCATCCATTGAAGCGGCGAGAGCGGGAAAATTCCAGCAATCTCTGTCAGTCATAGTAATTCAGACAAAGGATCTTATAGTCAAGGCTTCTGAAGCATCTCAGGAGATAAACAAGATAGTGACAAATATGCAGATGGTTATTCACAATGTAATGTCTATAGTATCGGATGAAATAGAATCATCCAATAAAATCGAGTATTCAATAAAAAACAGCAAAGAGATAATAGATAACATAAAGGAGTCTTCCGATAATTTCAAAAGTCTTATAAAGGAGATATACGATTCCGTCTCTGCGCAGGAAAAAATCAGAAGCGACATACTGCAGACTTACAATGGAATTAAGGGTGAAACCAAAAAAATAAACGAAAAAGCGAATGACCTTTTCAGCATACTGAAGCAGGATTTGCTGAAGACTGAAGATTCAATACAGATGAGTGTCGGAATAGAGGACAATATGGGGAAGAGGTTCAATATTACGCGCAACGCAGAGAAGAACAGATTCAAATTTGTTATGAGAAATCTTCCTGTCCATTGGCATCCGTGCCTGATAGGAGACGCGACGAGCAATCATATTCTGCAGCTTTATAATGCAGGACTGGTGAAGTTCGGCAAAGATACTAATGTGATTCCTTCTCTGGCGAAATACTGGACAATAAATGAGGATGCTACTGAGTGGACTTTCTTCTTAAGGGAGAATGCATATTTCCATGACGGAACTCCTGTGACTGCTGAGGATGTCAAAGAATCATTTAAGAGAGTGGTTCTTTCGCCGAATGCTCCTTTTGTGAATATGATAAAGGGAGCTCCGGAATATCTTAAAAGAAGGACAAAGGATATTGAAGGAATAAAAATCATAAACGAATATACCATAAAATTTTTCTTGGATTATCCGTATATACCATTTCTCTCCAATCTTGCAGTCTGCCCGCTTTCAGTGATCAAAAGGGATATGGTGCGTTTTACTGATGATCAAATGCGTTTAAATCCGATAGGATGCGGGCCCTTTATAGTTTCGGAAATAACAAATGAACATATAATTCTTGAATCGAATCATCATCATTTTGAAGGAGAGCCTTACCTTGACACAATTGAAATAATAATAGGCGATGATTCCCAATCATTCAACAGACTGTTGACGCATGAAATTGATTTTGCGGAGATAGATGCTGAAAATATCGACACTATAAAGAAGAACAACAGAATAGACATAAGAGTTATGTCCACACCCTCTCTTGATATTCAGTATGTAGGCATGAATATGATGAAGAAGAATGAGATAACTCTCTACAAGCAGGTGAGGCAGGCTCTTAATTACGCAACCGACAAGAGCAGATATATAAATGAAACTATGAACGGGGCCGGATTGGCGGCAAAGGGGATATTCCCGCCCACATTGTCCGCTTTCAACAAGTCACTGCAGGGGTATCCGTACAATCCGCATAAAGCAAAAGATTTAATGAAAGAAGTCGGGCTCGGAGAAGGAGTCAAACACTATTTTGAAATGATATGCTCTGATTCCGACAAAGTTTTAAAAAGAGCGGAGATGCTAAAGGACATGTGGCAGGAGATAGGAATAAAGATTAAAATTGTCCCTCTTCCTTGGCTTGAACTTCTTGGCAGAATGCATGCCGGTAAGACTGAGCTCTTCATGATGGGATGGGCGGGCGACACGGGAGAACCTGACAATTTCCTTTATCCGTTGTTTCACTCGGATAGTTTTGGAGACGGAGGCAATAATACATGCTATTCAAACAGAAGAGTCGATGAGATGATAGTGAAGGCGAGGCAGATAACAAATTATGATTCACGAATGCAGTTATATCAGGATATAGAGAAGATTCTTGTGGAAGATGCGCCTATGGTATTTCTGACTCATGTATACAATCAGGTTGCAGTAGCCAGCAGGACTCACGGATACTATGTACATCCTCTGAGTGTTCATCCCATAGAGTATGTGTGGAAGGAGTGGTCTGAAAATGGCGAATAGGCAGATAATCGTATTCTTTCTTGAGAACAAGAGATACGGAGTTGAAATAGAGAATGTCAATGATATTTATGAGAAAATGGAGTCAGTGAGAGTTCCGAATACTGATGAATTCATAGACGGAATAATAAATCTCAGAGGAGATGTAGTCACTCTTATAAATCTGAAGAAGCGCCTGAAAGTCGACAGGGTAAAGGAAGAGGAAAATATAATCATTTGCGAAATGAATAAAGACAAGTTCGGACTGACAGTTGACGGAATAGACGGAATTATCAGGCTTGAGAAGAATGAAAATGAGACTCCGACGGATTCGGGTTTCATAAAGGGATTTATTGAAAAGGACGGCAAGCAGATTATCATAATAGATTTAAAAAAGATTTTAACAAAAAATTAGGAGGACATATATGTCAACAAGGGTGCTAATTGTGGATGATGCAATTTTTATGAGAAGGATGATTGCAGACATCCTCAAAAAAGAAGGTTTCGAAATCTGCGGTGAGGCGGGAACAGGAGCGCAGGCAGTGACAATGTACAGAGAGACTCAACCTGATCTGGTTACAATGGACATTATTATGCCTGACATGTCGGGAATTGATGCAGTCAGGGAGATTATAAAGGAATTTCCCAATGCAAAAATTCTCATGGTCTCTGCAATGGGACAGCAGTCCCTTGTAGTTGAAGCGATTCAGGCAGGAGCGAAAGATTTTGTAGTAAAACCGTTTCAACCGTCAAGGGTCTTGGAATCAGTCAGCAGAATACTGAACATGAAGTAAGATGGATACTTCAAAGTACGAAGAGTTATTTATAAGTGAATCGGAAGAGTACATAGAGCAGATCTCTGCCGCTCTTCTCCAGCTTGAACGGAACGCATCTGACACGGAATCCGTAAATGTAATTTTTAGGGCAATGCACACTTTGAAGGGTATGGCCGCTTCAATGGGGTATGTGGAGATATCTCAGGTTGCCCATGGACTTGAAGATGTCATGGATGCCATCAGGAACAAGAAACTGAGTCTTTCAAATGAACTCATAGACCTGCTTCTGAAGGGGAATGACTATCTGGATGCAATGGTTCACAAAAAAAACATTGATAAAAATGTATTTGGAAGTTTCAGAAATGTGCTTGAATCTATCAAAGTCGGAACAAGCACCTTTGAAAAATCAGAGAAGAAGGAAGAGTCGCTTCCTGAAAAGAGGCAGACAGGAGATTATTCTTCTGCTTTGGAAATAATTTTCACAGATGATGTCATGCTGAAATCCGCAAGAGCTTTCTTAGTAGTTAAGACTGCTCAAGACAAAGGCATATTTGTAAAGACAGAACCTGACATGGATGCAGTGATGCGCGAGGAATTTGACAAATCATTTCTTCTTTACCTGAACACTGATGAAAATATTGATGTTCTTATTCAGGATATAAAAAAGATTCCGGAGATAAAGGACGCGGTCTTGAAGAAGACCGAAAAAGATGAAGACGGACATGATGAAATCGTGAATCAGAGAAAAGATATAAAAGTATCTCTTGAGCGTCTTGACAATCTGCAGAATTATGCTTCAGAGCTTGTAATAGCAAGAGGAAGGCTGCAGCAGATAGCATACAGCACTCAAAATGAGGAGCTGATAAATGCCTTAAACAGCACTTCAAAGATAATTACGAATATTCAAGACGAAGTTATGAAAATCCGCATGGTTCCTGTGTGGCAGATATTTGACAGATATCCGAGATACATAAGGGACCTTTCAAATAAACTAAATAAGAAAATAGAACTTGTAGTAAAAGGAAGAGATATAGAGCTTGACAGGGCTCTTCTCAATGCTCTTGCAGACCCGCTTCTGCATCTGCTAAGAAATTCAGTCGACCACGGAGTCGAAAGTCCGGAAGAGAGGGTCAGAAAAGGAAAGAAAGAGCAGGGCACTATTGTGCTTGAGGCTAAGAGGCTGAAGAATGCGATACTGATTATTGTCACTGATGACGGAATGGGGCTTGATACTGAAAAAATTCTTAAGAAGGCAATTGAAAGAGGCCTTGTAAATGAAGACCATGCAAAGAATCTCACTCAAGCCGATATTTTCCATTTTATAACTCACAGCGGCTTCTCCACAAAAGACGAAGTGAGCGATGTCTCAGGCAGAGGAGTCGGAGTTGACGCGGTAAGAAGTGTTCTTAAACAGATAGGCGGTTCATTTGAAATAGCATCTGAGAAGGACAAAGGGACGACTTTCACATTGAAGGTTCCTCTCACTCTTGCAATAATAAAGACTCTTCAGGTGAATGTGGGTAAGGAGATTTACATTATCCCTCTGACTCATATAATTGAAACTATTGATATCAAGGAAGAGGAGATTCAGAAAATAATGGGGCGCGAAGTCTTCATTTTAAGAGACCAGCTGATTCCCATTATAAGAGTTTCGGATATATATAAAGTTGAAATAAATGAAAAGAAGACGGAATACTCAATTGTTCTTGTGGATGTTGATGACAATCATTACGGCATCTTGGTTGATGAATTTGTCGAACAGTCTGAAGTTGTTGTCAAATCTCTCAGAGGCATGCTCTCCGGCATTCAAGGTCTTGCCGGAGTAACGATTCTAAATAACGGCATGCCATCATTCATAGTTGATGTTCCGGGCTTATTACAAATGGCAAAAGTGGGGTAAACATGGATTTAAAGGATTTGAAAGATTTTCATCTTGACGGAATCAAAGAAATCTCCAATATAGGCGGAGGTCACGCTGCAACAGTCCTTTCACAGCTGATAAACAGAAAGGTCATGGTTTCAGTGCCCAAAGTCCACATAATATCTTCCGAAGATGTTTACAGAATAATAAACAATGAAGACGAAATAGTCACAGGCTGTCTGGTGAAGTTTTTAGGAGACCTTACAGGCAGAACTCTGCTGATTTTTCCGAGAGACCAGTCAATGCTTCTTGTTGACATGGTTATGGGAAAAGAAGAGGGAACAACGACAATTCTCTCTGAAATTGAACAGTCTGCAATAAAGGAAGTTGCAAACATAGTCATAAGCTCGTATCTCACGGCGCTCAGCGATTTCCTTAACATGCTTATTCTCCCTTCAGTCCCGAATCTTGTGATTGATGTGGGGTCGGCGGTGCTGACATCGGCATACATTGACTTCTCAGTAAATAAGGACATTGTATTCTGCGTAGAGACAGAATTTTCATTTGAAGAAGATTCCCAGAATTTAAAGGGATATCTGATTCTTCTTCCTGACCCTGTCTCTCTCAAAAAACTGCTTGATTTTCTTAACAGGTAGGAAAAATGAAAAAACAAGTTCAGATTTCCGATGCAGAGAGACGAATACTGAAATCCTTCGCACAACGTATAGACCAGAATGACGCTGGAGCCCATAATAATCTTGCAGTGGTCTATTACAACAAGGGGCTGTATGACGAAGCCATTGCCGAGCTGGAGAAGGCACTGACAATTGATGCCAGATTTACTCTTGCGAAAAACAATCTCGAACTTATATACCGCGAAACAGGAATGTATGATGAAAAAATTGAAGAGTATAAAAAACTACTTGAAGAGCAGCCTGAAGATAAAAATTTAAGGTTCAAGCTCGCAGAGGCATTAAACAACATGGGCCGTTCTCTTGACTCAATTGCCGAATACAAAAGAGTTTTAAAGCAGGATGCCCAATTTCTTGACGCAAGATTGAATCTCGCAAGCATTTACAAATCCCTTGGAATGTATGATGAATCAATAGAGGAATACAGAAAAGCCTTAAAGGTCAAACCGGACTCGTCTCAGATACATTCAATGCTCGGAGAAGTTTATTACAATAAGGGAATACTTGACTCTGCAATCAAAGAATTTCAGAAGGCTCTTGAAATAGATTCGAATCTTGCTGAGGCGCATTTCCTACTTGGATTTGTTTACGGCGAGAAGGGTATGTTTGAAGATGCGATAAAAGAGACAAAAAAAGCAATCAAGCTGAATCCCGCATACGGAAAGACGCAGGCAAATCTCGGAATCGACTTCTATCAGCCGGGAGTTTATCAGGCGATGTTTTCAAATGAGCAGACAAATGTTTCAATTCAGCCGAATTCTTTTTTGACTCACTTTACTCTGGGGATAGGATTTAGAAATAAGGGATTGTTCAATGAGGCACTGAAGGAATTCAAAAAGGCAGAGAATGTCGAACCGGACAGAGGAATAATCCACATTCAAATCGGAGAGATATACCTTTTACTCGGAGAGAATGACAAGGCAATTGAGGAGTATAAAAATGCCTTAAAGGATGATAATTTTGCTTCAAAGGCATATAATGACATAGGGATTGCATACCATAGAAAGGGTGAAGTCGACAATGCGGTGAAATATTATAATGAGTCAATCAAAGTGGATTCCACTTATGTGATGGCATACAATAATCTTGCGATTGCAATGATCCACAAAGAAAAACCCGAAGATGCGGAAAAACTGTTTGCCAAAGCTTTGGAAATCAGAGATGATTATGTTGACGCTCTTGTCAATCTCTCAATCCTTTACATTGAAAATAAAAAACTTGATGAAGCAATGAAACTCACTAGAAAAGTTATTGATATCAAAGGAGACTATGCGCTCACATACAACTATATGGGAATAATACTTCGTGAGCAGGGTAAATATGAAGATGCTGTGAGAGTTCTTGAAAGAGCAATACAGTTAGACAATAATTTTGCCGAAGCATATTACAATCTCGGATTCACGCTTTCAAAGATAGGAAAATACGAAGATGCCCTGAAATATACAAAAGAGGCTTTGAAGCTCAATCCATATTATATAGTGACAAGATACAAGCTCGGCCTTGATTATTATGCGGACAAGGTTGATGTTCTTATCGGTTCGCGGCTCTCCAAAGAGATTCAGGTCAATGCATCAGAGGGGCAGGCGCTTGAAGGATTTTCAATGGAGGAAAAATCATCCGATATTTTCGGAGGAGTCTTTGAAGAGGAGGCTGACTCCACTTTTGAGAAAGAAGATGTTAAGATGAAGGAGATAGAGAATCTTGACAGGAAAAGGGATGATGCAAAATCCCAATTTGATTCCGGCAGGTATGACGAGGCGATTCAAAGCGCTCTTGATGTTGTGAGAAAGGATGAAAATGATATGGAGATGCTTGAAATAATAGCTGATGCCTACAATGTAAAGCAGATTTTCGGAGAGGCGGAGGAATATTATAAAAAGATAATTCAGATATCATCATCAAGAGAGGCGACTCTTCTCAAGCTCGCAAGAATAATATTTAACAAAGGAAACTATGAAGAGGCATCGGAGTATCTTGACAGGGTGTTTTCAAAGAATCCTGACAATATAAATGCCGCAAATATGTATGCTCTTGTGCTGTGGAAAAAGAACAATAAGGAGAAGGGCATTGAAATACTCAAGCAGGTGCTTGAAAAAGACAAGAATAACATTGATGCTCTTACAAATATTGCAGAGATATATATTTCGCTTGAAAAGAATGATGAAGCTCTCTCTGCTTATAACTCGATCTTGGCTGTGAATCCGGAAGACTATGAAATAATAAAGAAAAAGGGAAAACTTCTTCGTGCAGTCAAAAGATTTGAAGAGGCTCTCGCGGTCTTTCAAGATGCATTCAATAAAAAAAGCGATGACCTCGAAATTTTATGGGAAGTAGCGAACATATATGAATTGACTGATGATTATGACAAAGCGATTCAGATTTACACGCGCATTGTCCAGATTGAACCGTCAAATATAAAGGCATTTCTGAGAATGGGTTCAATATGTCATGAACTTGAGAATTATCAGACTGCCAAAGAATCGTATGAAAATGCTTTGAGAATAGATGGCAATAATCCTGAGGCGAATTTTTTATTCGGAAAAATAATGGCGCGGGAAGGTTACATTAAAGAGGCGATGGAGAGATGGAATCATGTAATAACCGTTGCCCCGGAGAATGAGTTTGCAGAGAAGAGCAAAAATGCGATGCAGGCGGCGCGCAACTGGATTTCAATTTTTGAATAGGAGGATTTTTGGCAATTGAAGGTCCTATAAGCGAACTTAATCTGATAGATTTATTCCAAATTCTGTCATTCAATCAGAAGACCGGAATTCTGGACATAGCGAATAACAGCAATGAAAAGGCGAAAGTCTATTTTGAGAACGGAGCGGTTGTTTATGTAAAAATAGACGGCTCGCACATCTCCCTCGCTCTTATAAAATCAGGTAAAATGACAAAAGAGCACTATGAAGATAATCTGATGAAAAGAGTGGGAACAGGAGAGATTGAAATAGCGCGTGATGTGATTTCCTCAGGAATAATGAATGAGCCTGATTTTAAAAAATTTCTAAAGACAAGAGTTGAGGATTCCGTATTCAAATTATTTGAATGGAGAGACGGGTACTTCAAATTTGAAGAGGGGGCATTTATACTTGATGACCTTTTCAGATTCAGAATCAAGACAGAATCTCTGATAATGGAAGGCTCCAGAAGAATCGACGAATGGTCGCGGCTCTCTTCAAAAATACCGTCATCCGCCATTGTTCCGCGTCTTTCCGATAATCCCGACATGATGGATACGCTTGATTTGAAACCGCGCGAATGGGAGATAATAGCAATGCTGAACGGGCAGAATTCCATTAAGGATATTGCTGACAAATACGGCGATGAATTTGAAATTGCGAAATTGATTTATGGAATGATAATTTTAGGAATAGTTGTCACAGATTCAAATCAGACTGTCGCAAAGACTGAGGATTCACTCTCTGTTGCGAAACATTTCTACAATGATGGAATTTACGATAAAGCCATTTCAGAGCTGAAGTCATTTATTAAAGAGAATCCTGCAAATTTGGAGGCTTACAGAATTCTTATACTGTCATTTTACGCGACACATCAATTTGACAAGATAAACGATTATGCATCTGTTGCAGTAAAGAATAATGTGAGCGATGTGGAATTGAAGAAATATAATGCAATGGCTTACTATAAAAGAGGTGAAATGGAGAAGTCCGCAGAACAGCTGATTCTGATATATGACGAATTGAATACACCGGTTGATCAGGAAAAAATTGAAAAATTGATAGAGCATATAAAAGAAAGTTCACGCATATTCAAAGAGATATTAGGAGGTAAGATTGAGTGAAAATATGAAAGTGGACAAGGATTCGATATCCCTTCTGGTAGCTCTTGCAGAAGACTTTTATAATAACGATTCTTTCATAGAGTCGATCAATTACTGCAATATGATTCTTTCGCAGTTTCCGGATTTAAAGGATGCGGAAATACTGCTTCTGAAGTGCTACAAGAAACTTGATGACAAAGAATCATTCTTCGTTTTGTATGAAAAACTCATCAAACTGTATCCTGATGACGAATCAATAAAGCAAATATCGTCCGGCAAAGAGACGAAATCAGAAGAGAAGATGCCTGAAGAACCGAAGGCGGAGGCAAAAATAAACGAACCTGTGAAGCCGATTCAGGAAGAAATAAAGTCCGTTATACATCCTGTGAAGCAGGATATAGGCAGTGCGGCAGTTTTGACAGCTGATGAAACGGAGAATCTCCTTGACTCTGCTTTGGAAGAGATTAACCGCATAAATGGAGTATTGGGAAGCATAATAATCGACGAATCTGGGCTTATAATACGTTCAAAAGTGATAGAGAATCTTGACCCTGAAATTACAGCCGCTCTGTTTTCGACAATCTTTTATGTATCCGAAGATTCGATATCAAAGGTGAATCTCGGTCTGATAGACAGAGTCTTCATTGAAATAGGAAAAGTGAGAATATACCTGTTCAAAGGCAACGGATATATTATAGGAATATTCACTGAGGAGATTGTAAAAATCGGATTGATTCTTATAAAGGCGAAACAACTTCTTAAAAACATAAAGCAGGTGCTGGAATGATAAAAGAAACGCTTGAAAAGATTATGGAGATGGGCGGAGTCAAGGGTGTTGAAGCAATCACTAAGGACGGGCTCGTCATAGAAAAATTCTTTTATGAAAGCGAAACCAGCGATGTTTTGGGCGCAATGGTCGCCAAGATAAATAAAGAGATGGAGATGAGCATAGGACAGAGCACTGACTCTCTGCCGATATTTTCAACAATTTATACTGACAAACATGAGGTTCTGTTTATTTCAAAGGAAAAATTCATCATTGTCGTGCTTGCAGAGAAGAATGTCAATCTTGGTGCGCTCATCATCCAGATAAAGAGCATCGCGTCCCAGCTTCAATCTCAAATCTGATTCATTTCGACACCTGAAAGTAATGATATGAAGCGTTTGGTGCTGGATAATTCATCAGTAAAGAACTTAGAAAAAATAATACGCGATTATATGATTGAAAGCGGGGTCTCCTCGGTATTTCTTGTAAATACTGCGGGACATGTGCTGTTTCACAGGGGAATTTCCAAATCAGATTATTTTCTTCAGTCAATCGGAGCTTTGGGCGCAGGAATCTTCAATGCCACAAGGGCGATAGCGAAACTTATAAAAGAAGACTATTTTAAGAGCGCATTTCAGGAGGGAAAGAGCTACTCTTTTTATTATTATGCCGTAACCGAAGACCTTATTCTGATTTCTATATATGGGAAAAACGCGATTATCGGAGTTGTTCAGGTCTCTTCAAAGAAGACTGCCGACGGGATTTTGGCTCTCATGACTGAAAAGAAGGAAGACACTTTGAAAATCGGCGACGGTTTCAAAGAGGAAGTTGAGTCTTTGATTGACGATATGTTCAAGTAAAATCAAAATGTATCCTGCTACGGAAAAATTAATATATCAAGGAATTGAAATTATTTAAAATTTAAATATAATGTTATATAATTGATAATATGGCAATGGAAATGAAATGTTAAAAAAAATAATGATAATTATTCTTATTATTTCAATAAGTCTTTTCATGTTTGCAGATGAAGATTTTCAGAAGAACGACTATTATAATTATATTGAGGGAAACGATGAAGCTTTCTTGCAGGATAATCCAAAGAGGGAAGAATCGAAGCCAGAGTCGGAATTGGGAACTGTTACACTTGATAAAATGCTATATTTTGCTACCGGAGGGCTTTCTTTAGTGGGATTGCAAACTGTATATTGGTGGTATATAAATAAATATGTAAATGGCGGTGATCCTAACGGGCTATACTATATGGTCGGATTGTTTTTAGCTATACCTCTTATCTTGATTCTTACAGGTTTGGCAATATATAAATTAAAATATAAAACAATGATAAAAGGAAAAGCGGAATTGGATGCATTAAAAGCAAAAAAAGATGCAAAAAGCTATTCAAAGTCATTCTGCTACGGCTCATTAACTGCTTTTGTCATTGAAGGCGAAATTATATTTGATTTTATTATTTTAATGGCAATTGTTTTCACCATATGGCCTATTCAGTTTGGAACATAAACTGACAAAGATTACTGTTTTTTGTTTTTTATTCGGCACATATCTTTATTCATATTTATTATATCAAGTTTTTCCTCTTTGGCTGTTACTTTTTACTACTCCGCCTTTTTTGACACATTTTACTTGACAAAACGGGAATTTTTGATAAAATAAATTACTTTTATTCGGTAAGTTCTTTCTTTATATCAGGAGGTATAAATGTTTAGCAAGGTTAGGCTTTTGGTTCTTTTTGTTATTCTTTTGGCAATAACAGGTTGCAATAATCAGTTTATGTCAAGCGGCATTATTTATATGCAGCAGAATGATGTAGATAAAGCAATAGTGCAGTTCAATGAGGCTATAAAAATTGAACCGGGCAATGCGCAGGCGTATTTGTGGCTCGGCAAAGCTTATGGTACGAAACAGGATTATGAAGCCTCTGCAAAATATTTTGTTTTGGCTTTAGACAAAGATACCACAGGCAAGGTATTAAAAGAGATGAAAGAGACATCCGAATTCTACTGGCCTGTACTGTTCAATGCAGGAACTGGTTTTATAAAGAACGGAGATGCAAAGGAAAAGAAGTCCGATTATGAATCATGGCTGACAAAGGCAGAGATTGTCAATGACACATCAGTGAATTATGACTATCTTGTTCTTTTATATGCGGAGACAGGGGAAGAGACAAAGATGGTTGAGACAATTGCAAAAGCCGTAGCAAAGAACCCGAAAAATCTCTCATTGTTCTTCAATGTGGCAAAGTTTTATATCGGAGCGGAAAAATTCGATTTGGCAAAAGAGTATCTTCAGAAGGCAGTAGAGATAGATTCAAAGAATCCCCAGATACTTTATTGGCTCGGTGAAATAAATTATTCTACAAAAAAATACGATGATGCGATAACTTCATTCAAGAAATTCTTTGATGCTCAGGCGGTTCTCGACTCAACAGCTAAGGCAAAACTTGATTCATACAGAGGAGACGCTTCATTCAAAATGGGCAAAATTTATCTTGAAGAGAAGAAAAAATACGCGGAAGCTATTACATTCTTCAAGACGGCTCTTGAAGTCAATAAAGAGGATTTTGAATCAATGCTGAATCTCGGATTCGCATATTATAAAAACAAAAATTATGCCGATGCCGTAAGCACATTTGACGAATATATGTCAAAAGCAAAGGTCGAAATCAGCGCGCTCTTCTATATGAAGGCGGACTGCTATACGAGAATGAAGATGGACAAGAAGGCGATTGAAGCATATGACAAAGCAAAGGAACTTGAAAAACAGGGCAAGTAAGGAGAAAAAGATGAAGACAACGAGAATCAAAGAGAACGAAATAAACCACAAGTGGTTTGTAATAGACGCAGAGAATAAAACATTGGGCAGAATGTCAACCACCATCGCAAAAATATTGATGGGTAAAAACAAAGTGACATATCAGCCTGATATTGACAATGGAGACGGAGTAATAATAATCAATGCGAAAAAAGTGCGTCTTACAGGAGCGAAATTCGAGGACAAAATGTACTACACCCACTCCGGCTACATAGGAAATCTTAAAGAGAAGAATCTAAATGAAATGATGACAAAACATCCTGATAAAGTGATTCTACTTTCAGTGAAAAGAATGCTTCCCAAAAACAAGCTTGGAAGAAAGATGCTTACAAGACTCAAAGTCTATTCAGCAGAGAAGCATCCGCATGAATCACAGAAACCGGAGACATTAAAAATATAAAGGAGGTTTTCCTTGACAGCGCAAAAGATTTATGTCGGCAGAAGAAAAGAATCAGTTGCAAGAGTGCGTCTTATTGAGGGCAAAAACGCCTTCATGATAAATGGGAAAAAACTTGATGACTTTATATCAAGAGTTGATCATAAGGAGAGCGTGCTTAATGTTCTGAGACTATGCAATCTTGAAAAGAAAATTTCTGTTTATGTCAGAGTCAACGGCGGCGGAATAACAGGGCAGAAGGATGCAATCCGCCTTGGTATCGCAAGGGCGATATGCGAGAAATATCCTGAATTCAAGCCTGTTATGAAAGAGAACGGACTTTTGACAAGAGACCCGAGAGAAAAAGAGAGAAGGAAATACGGTCTTGCAAAGGCAAGAAAGAGATACCAGTTCTCAAAGAGATAAACAAAAAAACAATCACACTGCTACAAGCGGAAAGGGCGGTGCAC
>DCUY01000108.1:15187-24685 GCA_002327905.1 Caldifarciminota bacterium UBA2202
ACAGAGAGATGGAACCCTAAAATGAAGCCTTATATTTTTGCGGCAAGAAATGACATCTACATCATTGATCTTCTTAAGACAATGGAGCAGTTGAAAAAAGCCCATGAAAAAATCAAGAATATAGTTGCAAACGGGGGAGAGGTTCTTTATGTCGGAACAAAAAAGCAGGCAAAGGACATAATTAAACAGGAAGCAGAATCTTCCGAATCATACTTTATTTCAGAGAGATGGCTTGGCGGTCTTCTCACAAATTTCAGCACAGTCAAAAAGACAATAGAAAGATTAAAAGACTATGAAAAGAAGATGACTACAGGCGGATTCAAGAATCTTACAAAAAAAGAAATTACAGGCAAAGAGAGAGAAATAGAGAAGCTGACGAGAATGTTCGGAGGAATCAAGAACATGGAGCGTCTGCCTGAAGCGATATTCATTGTTGATACAAAGAAGCATAAAATTGCAATCCATGAAGCCAATCTGATGGGTGTGCCTGTGATTGCTCTTGTGGACACCAATTCTGACCCTGATTCAGTGGCAGTGCCTATTCCGGGAAATGACGATGCAATTAAATCAATAGAGATTGTCACTCAGGTGATATCCGCCGCAGTCTCCGAAGGCAGGCTCATGAGAAAGGAAATCTCAATTGCCAATGAAAATGCGCGCACAGCAAGAAAACAGGACGAAAACGGATTTTCCGAAGAAGTTGTAATAGAAGATGCCGAAGCAAAATCAGAAAGAATAAAAAAGACGACAAGAAGGGTTGAATAGGAGGAACAATGGAAGTGACAATGGAAATGATCAAGAGACTTAAGGAGAGAACAAGCTTGGGAATAATGGACTGCAAGAAGGCATTGCTGGAGACAGACGGAGATGAGGAGAAGGCGATTGAATATTTGAGAAAAAATGGAATTCTCAAAGCGGCAAAAAAGTCATCCAGATCTGCAAATGAAGGTGCTATCCACGCATATATTCACACGGGAAACAAGCTCGGAGTCTTGGTTGAAGTGAACTGCGAAACGGATTTTGTGGCAAAGACGCCTGATTTCATGAAAATGGTCCACCAGATAGCTGTTCATATAGCTGCCGCAGAAGTTGAGCCCATATATGTTTCTCCGGAACAGGTTCCTGCTGATCTGATAGAAAAGGAAAAGGCAATATACATGGATCAGCTGTCAGAGACTAAAAAACCCCGGAACATCATTGAGAAAATAGTAGAGAATAAAATAAAAAAATATACTGAAGATATATCTCTGATGAGTCAGGAGTTTTTTGGATCTGAAGATAAGAAGACTGTTGCGGACTTCATTAAAGAAAACATTGCAAAATTCGGTGAAAATATAGTTGTAAGCAGGTTTGTTGTCTTTAAAATCGGAGACTAAAATGAAAGAGAGACCCAAATACAAACGGGTGCTTCTGAAACTCTCCGGAGAGATTCTCGGTTCAAATGAGGACGGGGTCTTCTCTGAAAAATCAATAAAACCCCTCGTGGATGAAATATCCGAAGTCTATAGCATGGGTGTTGACATAGGAATAGTGATAGGCGGCGGAAATATTGTCAGGGGAACTCATCTGGAAAAGAAGCTCGGGCTTGAGAGAGTTTCAGCGGATTATTCCGGAATGCTCGCAACCGTAATAAATGGCATGGTTATGCAGGGCATGATTGAAAAGAAGAAGATAGAGACCCGCATGCTCACTGCCATAGAGATACGGCAGATTGCAGAGCCGTACATAAGAAGAAAGGCAATGTCCCACCTTGATAAGAGAAGAATAGTGATATTTACAGCAGGCACAGGCAATCCGTTTTTCACCACTGACACTGCCGCGGTGCTGAGAGCCACCGAAATAGGAGCAGAGGTTCTTCTCAAGGGAACAAAAGTGGACGGAGTCTTCAATCTTGACCCGGCCAATAATAAGAACGCAAAGATGTATGAAGAGATTAAATACGCTCATGTTCTGAATGATGAGCTTAATGTCATGGATATGACTGCAATAACCCTCAGCAAAGAGAACAAACTTCCTATAATAGTCTTCAATATTATGAAGAGCGGTAATTTCATGAAAATAATAAAAGGACAAAAAGTCGGCACTTTAGTGTCATAAGGGGGAAATATGCCAGAAAAAGTTATTAAAGATACTGATAACAACATGAAGAAGGCAGTAGAGGCTTTCAAAGGAGAATTGTCAAAAATCCGCACAGGAAAGGCTTCTCCCACTCTTCTCGACGGAATTTTCGTTGAGTATTACTCTGTGAAGACTCCGCTGAATCAAGTATCAACGATATCCACGCCGGAACCGAGGCTTATAGTCATACAGCCTTGGGACAAGAGTGTTCTCGGAGAAATAGAGAAAGAGATACTCAAAGCAAACATTGGGCTTACTCCGTCAAATGACGGAAATGTAATAAGACTTGCAGTCCCGCCTTTGACTGAGGAGAGGCGCCATGAAATAGTCAAGACCCTCAAAAAGCTTGCAGAGGACAGCAGAGTCTCAATCAGGCAGATAAGAAGAGAGGCAATTGACAGATTGAAGGCATTGAAGAAAGACGGCAAGCTTCCTGAAGATGATGAAGAACGTCTTGAGAGAGAGATGCAGAAGGCAACTGACAAAGAAATAGCTGAGATAGACCAGCTTCTCGAAAAGAAGGAAAAGGAAATTCTCGAACTGTGAAGGCAAGCCTGGACTCTCTAATAAATGCAAAGGAGTCTTCTTTGAAACTCCCTATTCATGTAGCCATTGTTATGGATGGAAACGGAAGGTGGGCTCGGGAGAGAGGAAAGAACAGAATCTTCGGGCATAAAAAGGGAGTCGAATCGGTAAGAAAAATAATCAAGCATTCTTCGAATCTTAATATAAAATATCTTACTCTATTTTCATTCTCAACTGAAAATTGGAACAGGCCTAAAAGAGAGGTAGATGCTCTGATGAAGCTCTTCGTCCAGCTTCTTGCAAAAGAGATTCCCGAGCTTTATAAAAATAATGTGAAGGTTATTTTCACCGGCAGGAAGACCAGACTTTCAAGGGATCTTCTTGATAAGATGGAGAATGCCGAGCAGGTTACGAAACATAACACGGGTCTCACTCTTGTTTTTGCATTCGATTATGGCGGAAGACAGGAGATAATCGATACCTGCATTGAAATTTGCAAAAAATTGAAGAGCCAGCAATTGGATTTTCTTGATACTGAAGAATTTTCAAAACATCTTTACCTGCCGCAAATACCGGATCCTGATTTGATTATCAGAACAAGCGGTGAATTCAGATTTTCAAATTTTCTTTTATGGGAGGCCGCATATTCGGAATTGTATTTTTCAGATGTATTGTGGCCCGATTATGATGAAAATGAATTTGATAAAGCATTGAAAAATTATGCTGAAAGGGAAAGAAGATTTGGAAAAGTTAAATAAGTCGAATTTATTTTTTCGGCTGTTGACATCAGTTGCATTTGTCCCGTTTTTTCTTGCAATTTTTGACTATGGCTCATATCCTTTTTTATTTCTAATACTCGGTATAATTGGAATAATGGCTTATGAATTCTTTTATCTGCTTAGAGAGAAGAATCTTCAGCCGTATTTAAAAGCAGGAGTAATCGCCTCTGTAGTATTGGGTTTTATTATGTATTACTCTTCCGCTCTCTTTACGTACTTTCTCATCACGCTCTTAATAATGTTTGTAACTGTGGGGGAATTGAGAAGAAAAGACAAAGGCAAATCAATTATTTATATGTCATCAACCACATTCGGAGTAATATATACAGGTTGGCTCGGCGGACACATGCTTCTCGTGAGGCAATTCAGCGAAACAAATCTCTATTCCGGCATTTTGATATATCTTCCTTTTCTAATGATATGGATGGCTGACACAGGAGCGTTTTTTCTCGGAAGCCTCTTCGGCAGACATAAAATAATTCCTCAGATTTCACCGTCTAAATCCTATGAAGGGCTTGTAGGAGGCATGCTGTTTTCGTTTTTGTCCGGATTAGGGTTCATGAAGCTTTGGGCGCCTTTTCTTTCTGTGATTGACATTCTCTTTCTGTCACTCATAGCGGTAATAGCAGGGCTTTGCGGCGATTTGGTGGAATCAGCAATGAAGAGGGATGCAAATATAAAGGACATTTCCTCCTTTCTTCCGGGCCACGGCGGAGTTCTTGACAGATTCGACTCAATACTCTTTGCTCTTCCTCTCTTCTACTATTATTTTGTGTTTTTCCTGAAGGGAAGAATCTCATGAAAAAAATTCTCATTCTCGGCGCAACAGGCTCCATAGGAATGTCAACATTAAAGATTATAAAGAGGTACCCGGAATATTTTAAAATAGTGGGAGTGACAGCATTCTCAAATGAAGAGAGGCTAAAGCGGATAATGTCGGATTTTAATGTAAAATCAGGCGGACTTAAATCGAAGAATATTTTGTATCGCGGAAATAAAATTGAAAAAAGAACTGATGACATAAATGAAATACTTGCTGAAGATCTTGATTATGATATTGTAGTCAACGGACTTGTCGGTTCAATAGGGTTCCCTCCGACTCTTATTGCAATTGAGAGGGGAAAGATTATCGCTCTTGCAAATAAAGAGACAATAGTGGCATACGGGCAGATAATCAAGAAAGCTCTGAAAAAGAATCCTAAATCTCAAATAAGGCCTGTGGATTCGGAGCATTCCGCTCTGTGGCAACTGCTTGATAAAATTGACAGAAGAGAGCTTGAGAAATGTTACATCACAGCGTCAGGAGGAGTTCCGTTCAAGAAAAAAACGGATGTGCTTTCATTGGCCGATGTCTTGAATCATCCCACTTGGTCAATGGGGAAGAAGGTCACTGTTGATTCATCTACTATGGTGAATAAAGGACTTGAAGTGATTGAAGCATGCAATCTCTTTAATCTCAAACCCGAGCAGATAGGAGTTCTGATTCATCCGCAGTCGATAATACATGCGGCCGTGCTTTTGAAAGACGGAACATACATGGCTCATATGGCAATTCCTGACATGGTTCTTCCAATATCGTACGCTCTCTTTTATCCTTTCAGACCGAAAGAGATGCTGATTGGAAAGATTAAGGAAAAGGAAAATTATGACCTCACTCTTCATGCAATTGATGCTGATAAATATCTGTCCATAAAACTTGCGTATTCTGCTCTTGACAGACAGATGACATTTCCCGCAGTATACAATGCGGCAAATGAGGGGGCAGTCTCTCTGTTTTTAAAAGAAAGAATTCAATTCAAGGATATCGTGGCGATTATTGATAAGGTTATGAAGGAACATTCTCCGAAGGGCAGAATCAGCATACAAAATATTCGTGAGAGTGAAATCTGGGCTAAAAAACGCGCTATTGAAATAGGAGAAAAATTATGACTTTGATATATATGATCATCACACTCGGAATAATGGTTATAGTGCACGAATTGGGGCATTTTCTTGTTGCTAAATTGTTTAAAATAGGAGTCCCCGTATTTTCAATCGGAATGGGCAAACGTTTATTCGGAATTACAAAGAACGGAACCGACTATAGAGTTTCTTTAATGCCATTCGGAGGATATGTGCATCTTAAAGGAATGGAGACATTTGAACAGGGTGAGAAAGACGATGATGATTTTATGGTGAAACATCCTCTCAAAAGAATCGCAGTGATATTCTCGGGTCCGTTTGCCAATTTTATTCTTTCATTTATTCTTCTTTTCATTATGACTCTTGCATTCGGAGTCTCTTATATGCCGAATACTCCTGTTTATTCAATCGCTTCTCCGTATGATTCATTATTTTTAAGGGGCGACTTTATAGAATCAGTTAATGGAAACGATATTAAGTATTATATTGATATTTTCAAATATCTAAAACCGAATGAAATCAATAATATTTCAATATTAAGAGACGGAGCGGACAAGGAAGTGGCATTTAAGCTGGACAAACCTGACTCATTCCTCATTTATCCTGAAATAAGCACAAAAGTGGGAATGGTATCTCCGGGAAGTCCTGCCGAAAAGTCCGGAATAATGAAAAATGACATAATTCTTGCTATTGATACTCTTAATATCAAAACATGGCAGGAGATGTCGGAAATAATCAAACAGAGCTATGATATTTCATTGTCAATCAAGATAGAAAGAGGAGCGGATACCCTCCTTTTAAGTGTAATTCCGGAAAAGAAGGAACAGCAGGACGGAGATTCAACAATGTATTATGGAGTAGTGGGAATCGGATACTCAAGCGAACTTATGAAGCCTGGATTCAAACAGGGAATCTCTTTGACAATTGAGAGAGTGAATTACATTGCTTCGTCAATTGTGAAATTTCTTGCACAGCTCTTTACCGGAAAAATGTCCGTTAAAAATCTCGGCGGTCCCATATCAATATACACTATGACCGGAGAGAGTCTGAAGTGGGGATTTGATTCATTCCTTGCTTTTGTGGCATTCTTCTCATTGAATTTATTCATATTCAATTTGATTCCTTTTCCTCCTCTTGACGGTTCGTATATTCTGATATTCCTTTTTGAGCTATTTACAAAGAAGAGAGCAACAACCAAATTCATGAATATATACCAGCAGATTGGATTTGTCACATTGATGCTTCTTATTGTGTTGGTCTCTTTCAATGATATATTAAGAATTGTAATGAAATGAAAACAGAACAAATCAAAGTGGGGCAAAAAGCATCATTTGATTTCATTGCCTAAAAAGGCAATTGTTCTATAATAAAGGAGAGTTGAAAATGAAGATCAGAAACACTTTTATCATTTTAATCTTTCTCTTTTTACTCCTGAATGCACAGGCACTCGGTGCGTATTCCAATAATTCATCAATCATAGGTAAGGAGAAAGTTTGGATATTCTTCAAAGATAAAGGCCCGACTGCAAAATCGGATGAATTTTTTAAATTAAATAAAAATTATATAACGGATGAATCTAAAGAGCGTAGAAGAGAGAAGGGAAAATCTCTTCAGACATTAATGGATATTCCTGTCAATGAAACTTATATAAGCGAACTTAAAAAACTGAATATATCAGTTGTAAATAAATCAAAATGGCTCAATGCCGTAACAGCATATATTTCGAAAAAAGAGGAGACTGAAATAAAAAAACTGAATTTTGTTTCAAAAATTCAGAAGGTAGCAATAGGTGTTTCGGATATTGATATGCTTCCCGTTGAAAAATCAATTCTTGAAAAAAAGAATGCATTCGCGGATTCTGTTGTTGATCTTTACTATTACGGGCCCAATTCGGAGAACCAGATAAAGATTATGAATGTAAACAAACTTCATAATATGGGCTATACAGGAAAGGGAGTGCGCATAGCTCTTTTCGACACAGGGCTTCTTATGACAAGAGAAGTGGATGTTATTGACAATTCAGCGACTCCTCCGGAGACGACTTGGACCGCTCCTGTTCCTAGGCATTCTGCTCTTGAAGATGTGAACATCATCACATCGTATGACTTTGTAAAAAATTATCCTTTTGCAGGAATAACAGAGGGAGGCGCATCAGATGAGGTGAGACAGCTTGACCACGGAACAAAGATGCTTGCCCTAATCGCAGGTTATGCAAGCGGAGAGATTGTTTCTCCTGCTTTCGGAGCGGATTTTCTTATAGCAAAAACAGAGATAGTCGATTCCGAAATAGTCTCTGAAGAAGATAATTGGATAAGAGCGGTGGAATGGGCTGATTCACTCGGAGCTGACATAATTTCAAGTTCTTTGGGATACAAAGAATGGTATCCTTATTCAGTAATGACAGGAGATTCCACAAACATTTCAAAGATTGCGAATATCGCCTCCGACTCATTCGGAATACTTGTAGTAAATTCAATCGGAAATATAAAAAACATAGATGTTGACTCGCCTGACACGATGATAGTTGCTCCTGCAGATGCTTTTAGCGTATTGGCAGTGGGAGGAGTCGATGACAACAAGCTTCATTCCACAGTATCCGCTACAGGACCGACTTACGATGTATTAATTGACACTTTAGGGCTTAATGTGAGATATAAACCTGACATCTGCGCGCTTGCAGAATGGCCGTATACTGTGACAGATTCCGCAGAGGGATTTAATTATACTCTCGGAACTTCCGGAGCTGCGGCTCTTATAGCTGGGGGAAGCGCTCTGATACTGCAGGCACATCCGAACTGGTCTCCTGATTTTGTGAGAAATGCTCTGTATAATACTGCGTATGCTCCTTTTGAATCTACAGAACCGGAGACGACATACTATAAAACTCCTAACCAGACAGTCGGATACGGAATTGCGGATTTTTATTCAGCAGTAATGTTTGCAGATACTGATGAAGTATTTGAAATAGAGAAAAATCAACTGCTTCCTCCATTCCCGAATCCTTTTTCACTGTCATCAGGAAACATAGTGATTCCATTTGAACTTAAGCGCACAATTTCAAATTTGATGCTTTATATTTACACAATAGACGGACGGCTTGTTTATTATTCTAAAAAGAGTAATCTTCTTCCGGGAATTTATGACACGCGGGAAAATGCTTTTATGTGGAATGGGATCCCCTCTCTTGACGGATACTCATTTTCAGGTTATACTAATACAGTCGGGACAGAGAGAGTCAAACCGGGAGTTTATATTGTTATGCTTGAAACCGGATTTGAAAAAACATTGAAAAAGATTTCTATAATCCCCTAATTCTATCTTCCTCAACCCCCTCCCTAGACGGCCCTGCAATGGGGCCGTCGCTTTTTTTATTGACTTTTTACACACAGCAAATAGAATATATCAATGAATAAAACAATTGTTATTATTTTATTGATTCTCTTCTCATCCTGTTACAATGCAGAGTCAATCAGGATGAATGAAGTTATTTCCGAAAGCACAGAGAATGCGGAGGATTCATTGGCGGTAAAAAATGAAGATGTCAGAGATTCCCTGAAAATTGATTATGTTCTTCTTTCGGAGAATGAAAAAGAGAAGAATAAAATAATAATAAGCAAAAAGAATTTTATGTTGGCTCTTTATTATGATTCCGTCAAGATAAAAGAGTATTCTGTTGCTGTCGGCAAAAATCCTGAAGATAAAGTGAGAGTGGGGGATAATGCAACTCCGCTCGGCAGTTTTTATATTATAAGAATTGAGGGCTCATCTTTTTGGACTCATGATTTTAAGGACGGGAAGGGTGAAATCAAAGGCGCTTATGGTCCGTATTTTCTTCGTCTGAAGACAGGGACTGATGCAACTCTGTCAGGAAAAGAGTGGAAGGGGATAGGAATTCACGGAACTCATGACAATTCTTCCATAGGAACAAATGCGTCAGAGGGGTGCATCAGAATGAAAAATGAGGAACTTGTTGATTTGATGCGGTTTGTGGAAACAGGAACTAAAGTTGAAATTATAGAATAAATACCGCCAGTTAAATACAGCACATCTCGCGGCAGGAAGCATAGCGCTCATTCGCTTTGGCCCACGGCATACGGCATACGGTATACGGCATACGGTATACGGCTCACGGCTCACGGCTCAAGGCTCAAGGCACATGGCGTCTTTGTCTCGC
>DCUY01000090.1 GCA_002327905.1 Caldifarciminota bacterium UBA2202
GCCAGACAAAGACGCCATGAGCCGTGAGCAGAAAAACAGATAATAGTTTATAGTTGATAGTTTATGGTTAAAATGCGGGGACATATGTATCCGTTCCGAGATGTGTTGACAGTAGGGGTCAAAAAAGAGGCCATAACCCCCATAGAAAAAGTAGCAATAATTTGCTACAATTTCATAAGCACAAAAAGGAGGTTATGGCATGAAAGAGATGTATAGACAAGAGCAGTATAAACTTACATTGTTGAAGACAGCAGAGCATTTAAAGAACGTGGAGAAGGCGTGTAAGATATTCAACGTGAGCAGACAATATTATTATAATGTAAAAAAGCTGTATGAGCAATACGGTATATCTGGATTAAGGGAGAAGGAACGAAAGGATCCGGAGATGCCTAATAAGACACCGTCAGAGAAAGAGCGAGAGATATTGGCATATAGTATAAAGAATCCTACATACGGCAAGGAGCGAGTATCAGGGCAATTAAGTTTAAAGGGTGTATTCATAACGGCGAGCGGAGTGGCAAGTATATGGAGACGCAATAAGATGAGCAAACGAAGGGAGCGGTTACAACGTTTTGAAGAGACGCATTTGGGAGAGTGGGGATCGATGACAAAGGAGCAGATGGATATGCTGTTGAGTCATAGTCAAGAGTTGAAGGAACAGCATGTAATAAGTGATTACCCCGGCAATCTGCTATGTCAGGATACATTAGAATTAGGAAGACTAAAGGGCATTGGAAGGATGTTTGTACAAGTAGTAATAGACACTCATGGTTCTTATGGGTTTGCAAAAATCTTTACAAGCAAGACACAGGTTGAAACTGCAGATGTTTTGATTGATAAAGTTTTGCCTATGTATAATAGCCTTGGAATACCTGTAAACAGCATCCTCACGGATAATGGCAAAGAGTACTGCGGAGTAGAGGGACACTTCTATGAAGACTTGCTGGCTTCATTGAATATAGAACACAGGCGCACAAAGGTTAGGAGCCCTAAGACAAATGGCTTCGTAGAGAGATTCAATAGAACACTCTTGGAAGAGTTCTTTGTTATTAGAATGCGGGAAAAATGGTTCACTTCGATTGAAGAGCTTCAAGCTGATCTTGATGCTTGGTTGTGGTATTATAACTTTGAAAGATCTCATCAAGGATACAGAGTAAGAGGAAGAACTCCATTCCAGGTTCTCACCGACTTCTCTGTTAGACCTAAGTTGCTTTTAGGGTGATTTTATGTTACGCTCTATTGGGGTTAACTGTCAACACATCTCGGAACGGATACATGCAAAATCAAATGCATACAATCTACGATTTTTCGAATGAATTTTACTTTTCGCCCGTGTCAATCACTATTTCTTTTAACACAATAGCTATCGATTCACGCAATGTATCTTTTTTTGTCTCCGTCAGCTTCTTCACAACAATCTCCGTGAAGCAATTCACTTGCGGAGACCATCTTAAATTTAATCTTACAAGATGATGTCCTCCCTCAACAGCTTTATCGCTTTCATAATATGTTTCAATGATTCCATCAAGTGCAACTGACCTCCAGTTGACGAGAATTGAGCGCTGTAAATCAACTCTCCGAATTTCAGTAATGAAATCCATGTCTTCTCCATTGAGATTCATTTTAGTGAGCCATGACTTTCCTGTCACTATCGGAGTCAAGAGTATCATAAAATCGGAATCATTTTCAACACACATGCGATTCTTTGCATAATCAATAAAAATTGAATGTCTGAACAGACTGTTAAAAGCATCCGAATCGTATGTTCTGATGATTATTCCGCTGTCTGTATAATCTGACTCTTTCGGTTTTATGTCGAAATAATCTTCAACTGTAATGCCATTCTTTTCAGTGCGAATGTAATAATTTATATTCGTAATTTTTATATCTTTATTGCAGAAATCCCAAATGCTGTCTGCATCAGGATTCTTATTGACAGGAATAATTTCCATTATCTCTGCCAACTCCCGCTTTATTCTCTGCTCTTCATTCGCCTCTCTTCCTTTTCTGCATCCGAAATCATAAAGAGCCACAAATCCTATTCCCAATATGATTATTATAACTGAAAAAAGTATTTTTCTGTTCATCATATCTCCTTTTTCTTATCATACATCATTATTTATATTTTTCAATAATCTTTTAAAAGAATAAATCGGAGATTTTCTCCTGCTCTACTTGACAACATGCAAAAGCAGTTTATATTCATAAAGTGAATAAGAAAATTCAAATGCTTATCTTCATAACATTGCTGCTGATGACTTTATCCTGCAAGGAGGCAAAGGATATGACCAATAATGATAAAGACTACAGAAATTTAACCTCTGAAGAAAAGAGAGTTATTGTGAATAAAGGAACAGAGATGCCATTTACAGGCGAATATAATAATTTTTACGAAGAGGGCGCATACAATTGCAAAAGATGCGGCGCCCCTCTTTACATATCCACTGCAAAATTTAAATCAACATGCGGTTGGCCCAGTTTTGACGAAGAGATAAAAGGCGCAGTGAAGAGAATCCC
>DCUY01000039.1 GCA_002327905.1 Caldifarciminota bacterium UBA2202
TCTTCGACAGCCACTTACTGTCAACTCGTCTCGGAACTGATACATGTTGCCTCTTACATGTCACTTATTACCTCTTGCCTGTCACTTGTTACCTGTGACCTGTAACTCTCCCTTTCGTTTTTCTATTGAAAAAGAAATATATATCTATATAATAAAAACTTATGAAGAAACAAGCAATAATTGTCGGTCTGGACGGAGGCACATTCACTCTAATCGACGAATTCATAAAAGAAGGGGAGCTTCCCTTCTTTGCATACCTGAAGGAAAATGGCGTATTTTCAAGAATGCGCTCTGTTGACCAGCAGACAAGAGTGCCTATTTCTCCAACTATTTGGACATCTCTTGCAACAGGAAAGAGGGCTGAAAAGCACAATATAAAATCATTTTTTAACTTACAGCAGGATATAAAATCAGCGAGATTGTTTGAGATTTTCAATCATTACGGATACACTGTCGGAAATTTCGGGTGGGAGCTGACATGGCCTCCTGAGGATTACGGCGCCTTCAATATTCCATGCAATATGGCGCGTGATAATTCCACGATTCCTTCAAAAGCCTCTCCTGTTCAGGAAATGCGCAAAAGGAGCAAAAAAAAAGGGCTGAATATTATTTCAAACGCGAGTCTATTTTTGAGACTATTCAATCTCGGTGTGGGAATAAATTCTCTTCTAAAGACAAGTATGGATGTTTTAAGAAAGGGAGATAAAAGAACAAGGCAATTCAATAATCTGATAAACGGTTCATCCGTCAATTTTCAGGTTTTCAGGCATCTCTATAAAGAATTCAAACCTGACATTGCATTCTATTTTATTCCGATAACTGACAGCGGAGCTCATTATTTTTGGAAATATTATGATGAGAAGAATTTTCCAGATATTGATGCAGAGAAGAGAAAAAAATACGGTGATTTTTTAAGAAAAATATATATTGAGGCTGACAGGCAGTTGAAGAAAATATTTGAAATGAATGAAGATGCTCTGTTATTCGTAATCTCAGACCACGGCATGCAGCCAATTATGGAAGGGTCATTTGAAACTATATCCCTGAGAGCAAAAAAATTTCTTGAAATCGCGCAGATTGAAAACAAAGTCGAGCTCTATCATGTGGGTCTCAATTGCGTGATAAATGTGAAGGAAAAATCAGGTATTGATTCAAAATTCCTTTATAATTTCTTTAAAAGCATAAAAATAAATACTCTAAACAAGCAGTTTTTCGAAATAGTCGAGATGGATAATACAGGCAGAATATTTCTGAAAGTTTTACAGAAGGATAAGGGAGATTACGACAATGCTGATTTTGATTCTCTTGAAGTGCGCATAGGAGGCAATGTCTGCAAATTTACTGAATTGGTTGAACTCAATGATTTGGAAAGGTCTGCAGATCATGATGAGTGGGGAATATTCATGCATTATTCGAAAGAGTGCAAAAAAAAGGGAAAATTGGATGATAGCGAAATATATGATTTTCTTCCCACTCTTCTTAGTGCAATGGATCTTCCGTCAGCAGAGGATTTTGACGGAAAGAGCCTGATAGTCACAGATTCCGGAGGATTAAAAAATATTCCCACTTATGATTTTCTTGTGAAACATACTCCTGCTGAAAAGGAATCGGATGATTCGTATGTGAAGGATGAATTGAAACGGCTTGGCTATATGAAGGATGAGTAACAAAAAAAAGAATATAATATTTATTCTCATTGACGGAGCAAGATATGACTTTGTCACTGAGAATTCTCTGTACCTGCGATTATTCGGTAAATCTCTCTGGTTCAACAGAATTTATACTACCGCTCCTTATACAATCGGGTCAATGCATGCCATGTTTACAGGGCTATATCCGAAAAACAACGGAGTAAACGGTTACTTAAATCCGAACAAACTCAAACCCGATGTCAAAATAATTCCGCAGTATTTGAAAGAAAACAATTATTTCACACTCTGCAATATTCCAAGTGCCGTAGTTATGGCAAACAGGGGCTTTGATGTTTATGAAATTCATGATGAGTATAAATTCATGAATACTGAAGAGCACATTGACTGCATGAAAAGGCATGAAGATAAAATCAAAAGCGCAGAGAATTTCTTTTTATACTTTCATTACTCCCATATTCACACATCTCTTTCCAATCGTGTTTTGAAAAAGTTTGATGATTTTTCCGAAGAGTATTTTAATGACATTGAAGAAAACAGAAAAATTCATGCATCGGATGTTTTAAGGTCGGGAGAATATCTTGAGAGTATGCTTGAATATATTAAACAAGCCGGACTGCTTGAAAATACGGATGTCTGGATAGCATCCGACCATGGAGTGTCATGCGGAGATAAGCTTGGTGAGAAGGCATACGGAATCTATCTGTTCGAATACACTCTTCATACTTTTCTTATAAAGTATGGAGAAAACAGCAGAATGGAAGATGATGAATTCAGATGCACTATAGACACTCTTCCGATGATTTTTAAAAGTGCAGAACTTGAGATTCCAAAAAATTTGGATGGAATGTTAAAGAGGAAGAAGATTACAAAAAAATTATTCAGGGAAGTAACTGAATACGCACCGATTTTTCTTGAAACAGGAGGTGTCGGAGGTCCGTTTCCCTCGCCCGAAAAGCATAATATTTTTGGAGTGATGACCGAAAACAGAAAACTGATTCACAATAAAACAATTGATAAATTTGAAGAGTATGATTATTCCGGCGGAAAAGACAATTTAATGAATTCCATTGATTCAAAACTGAAAAAGATGCTTTTGGAATATGAGAGATAAAAATATCCGAAGAGTTCTGATAATATCTCATTTATGGCCCAAAAATCCTCAGAGCAAGAATCCCATGAGCGGAATTTATGTTTATGACCAAGCATCTGAAATAGCAAAGAAAATTGAAACAATGGTGTTGGTGCCGCTTTCAGTCATCCCAAGAATCGGGGAGATAAAATCCTTTAAGGGCGATATTCTGAAAAACATTAAGAAGAGATTGAGTTATTCGCCTGACAGGGGAGAGAGTATAAAATATATTTCTTTTGCAGGAAAGTATTTTGATTCTATTTCAATAGCTGTTGCGATTTTAATGCATAAGAAAAAAGACTATAATCTAATGCATTGCCACACAATGTTCCCTGACGGACTGACAGGGATGATTCTCTCAATAATCACAGGAAAGCCATTTATAGTGACTATTCATGGAAGTGAAATAATGTTCATTGACGAACATCCGATTGACAGAATGCTCGCAAAAATAATTTTAATGAGAGCGAAGAGTGTAATTTCAGTAAGCGGTCTGATGAAGGAAAAAATCCTTCGGCTCACAAAGAATAAATCGAATGTTAGTGTAATAAGAAACGGCATAAAAGAAGAATTTCCGATTGAAGAAAAGGAGAAGATGATTCTCTTTGCAGGCAAGCTGATTCCTGTAAAGGATCCGGAGATGCTTATTGAGGCATTCTCTGTATTCTCGAAAAAAAATCCCGATTTTAAGCTTGTGATGGCGGGAGACGGAATTTTAAGGGAAAAGATTCAAAAGAAAATAAGAGATTTGAATATTGAAAATAGAGTAGAGCTAACAGGATATTTGGAGAGGGAAGAGATAAAGAGATTCTTTGCAAGAGCTTCAATACTTGCAATAACAAGCAGATCCGAGGGATTCCCTACTGTGATATATGAATCAATGTCTTCAGGGACTCCGATAGTCTCTTTCGATGTTGGAGGAGTCAAGGAGGCGGTGAGGGACGGAGAGAATGGATTCATTGTAAAGAAAAGAACAGCGGAAGAATTTGCCTTATTTATTGACAAAGCAGTTAAAGCCACATGGAATCGTGATAATATCAGGAAAGAGGCGGAAGAATATCTTTGGGAAAGATTGGCTGATAAAATAATTCAAGCATATAAATAAAAAAGGTAAAAAAAAGGGGCGCTTTTGCGCCCCTTTTTTTATTTGGATGTGATTACTTCAATAATGTAATTCTTTCCTTTGCTTCTTTATTACCCTGTTTCAATACTGCAAAATAAACTCCGCTTGAGAGTTTCTCTGCATCTATCTTGGCAGAATAGAAGCCCGGCTTTACGAATCCGTCTGCAAATGTCATCACAACCTGTCCTGTGATCGAATAGATATTCAATGATACCTGTTCTTCTCTGTCTATTGAATAATAGAGAGTGAAGGAGTTCTTAACAGGATTCTGAGTGAGAGGAGTTATGCCGAATACAAACTTTGAGAAGAATTTAACCTTTGTCTCTGCAAGTGTCAGCTTGTTTCCGCTGTTATCAACTCTGTTCAGTTCATAGGTATAAACGCCGTTTGCAGGAACTGTCTTATCAGTGAACTTTGTTGACTTAATGTCAACATTACCCACTGTTGTTGAGACTCCGTCCTTGCTTCTGACAATTTCCCATGAATTTCCTGTAAGGTTTTCTGATGACCATTCAAGAATAATATCATTGTTTATCTGTACTGCAAGCAATGCAGTTTCCATTGATGCTGTCGCATCTGCCGCAATCTTCTCTGCGGAGGGGTTAAGTGAATAACCCTGATAATTGACTGCCTTGACTTTGTAGTAATAATTTGTCTTTGCAAGAGGCACTGTATCAACAACCGATGTTCCTGTTGTTGTCTTTACAGAATCAGCATCCTTTGCATAGAAGTTAGGTGTTATGCTTCTGTAAACTACATATTTTGTTACAAAGTCAGATGCCGCATTTGCAGTCCATGAAAGATTGACTGTTGTGGATGTTGGTACTCTGTCTATTATAAGATTCTGAACTGATTTCGGAAGTACAAGAGATGTGACATCAATCTTTGTCACTTCCGAATTGTCCATGTTCAGCGTCCATATATAATATTTGTTATTCTTGCCGTATGGCACCGCAGGTGTTATACCGTCGCCGGAAATCCCCTGAAATGCGATGTCATAAGCGGGATAGTTTCCCTGAACTGAGGGGCATGATATTGTGTTGATTGTCTTGAATGCTGTTGTAGAAAGAAGAGAATCGCTTGCAGGGAATCCTGCATTGTATGGTGTCTTTCTGAATATTAGGTTCTCAAAGATGTTGACTGACCAGAAGCATGTTCCGTCCCACTCTATACCGCGGCCATTGTTCCACTTTCCGCCGTATGATGTTCCATCAGCAAGAGGAGCTCTCCAGAATCTTGTCGCAGTTCCGTTGAGGACCTTTCTCTGGCCGAAAATTGATTCTTCAAGTGTTCCGTATGTCTGCCAGTAACCGAAGAGAGAATCATTATTGTCAAATGTGAGTCCTCTGACTCTCTTCATTATAGTTCCGGCGTAGTCAGTATTTGACCATTTTGTTCTTGAAATCTGTGTCTGAGAATTAAAGTCATATCTGAGTGCTGAATCTCCGGCGCTTATCCATACATTTCCTGCGGCATCATGGTCCATGCACTGTGCATAGTTTGCAGATGTGTATGAGAAATTGTCCTGAAGAGTTGCTCCATTATCTGATAATGTCCAGAACCATATTTGCTTGGAACCTGTTCCGTAGATATTGCCCAAACCGCTTCCTGCCGCAATTATTGCCCAGTCATCTATGCCGGAGTTACCAAGCCAATAGATATCAAGAGCCGCCGCGTCTATAAGCGCTGTTGATTTTGTGCTAAGAAGGAATGTTGTATCTGTCGGTGTTGAATTGAGTTTTATTCCGAACTCTGTTTCATTTGAACCTGTCGCAGATGTGACTGCAAGAGTAAAGAATATTATTGTATCCGTAGGCGCTCCTGATTTTATCTTCACTCTGAAATTGTCAGAGTTTGTTCCTGTTCCTGCCGCACCTATATTCGGGTATGCTCCTGTCGAATCGGTTACAATAACCAAACCCTGAGGGTTTCTCAGCTTTGCAGAGATTCCTGTTGCCGCCGCTCCGACATTCTTTATTGTTATCTTGAGGTCAACAAGTTCATCAGGCTCTGCCGCTCCGTTATTGTTTCCGTAATTTACTATTGTATCATAAACAACATTTGCTTTGTATGCGAATGAAGGTGTTGCAGGCGCTGTGCAGTTGTCAACTGTGAACCACATTGTATCACCGGGTTTTGAAATTCCTATGATGTATGGTCCGAAAGTGGTTGTTGAGCCGTTTATGTTTGCTCCTGCAGAAGTAAGGTTTGTGAATTCATAGTCATCTCCTGCAAAATAAGGAGCCTGTCCCGCATCTCTGTATATTGTGTCAGCTGTGTATGTGTCATGGACTTTAGGGTCAAATCCCCTCTGCTCAACCCAGTATGTATAATATTGTCCTTCATTGTAATAAGTGCCCTTCTCTGACTGGTCATAGTGGGATATAATTAAACCATGCTCAGGCAGTACGCTCTCAAAGAATCCTTTATTGTTTCTGTTCTCAACAAAGAAGTATTCGCCTGCAGTTGTTATTGCCGCATTTCTAATCATCATGAATCTCGGTCCTTTCTTTATTGAGTCAGCCGCGAGACCCACCACGAAGTACCTTCCGTTTGTCGTTATAGTCTGGTCCCAATCATCAGGCATAAAGCCGGAAGTTGCGTCTCCCGATTCAGGCGCTCCTGCAAATGCATACTGAAGCATTGCTCCCGGGTGCGGCGGTCTTGAACCTGCCTGTACTCCGTCTCCGTTCCATGAACCGCCGTCCATGAGTGACCACATGTCAGCCGGTTCACCCTGATAACCATAGTCATAAAGGTCAGGCGCTGTAAATGCATGGAATGATTCATGCGCATGAACTCCTATACCCATTGTAAATGAACGGATAAAGAGAGTGTCTTTAAGCTGTGTAAGCGTCCAATCTTTTGAAAGTGAATCCGTCAATTCACCCGCATTTGTCGGGTTTCTTATTGTGGCGCCTGTTGTTGTCGCTATTGTTGTTGTGTATTTTGTAGCCCACATATCTTTTGTTGAGCCGGTTGCCGATTGCTCACCGCCGCATCTTACTGTCAACCAGTGGTCAACATATCCGTCACCGTCACCGTCATAACTAGAATAAAGAACCCCTCTTAATTCCATTCTTCCTGCTGAGGCTTTGGCTATATTCTGCATGAATGTAAGCTCTGCTCCATCGCCGTATTCTCCATACAGATTAGCTGTTGAAACTGCTCCCACTGATACAGGTCCCTGTACGTGGCAGTTAGCATCAATCTGCCATCTGCTGAATGAAATTTCCTTAAAAAATGTTCTGAATGAACCTGCTGAATATGAGAAAAACACACTATCCCAGTAAAGTGAATCGTGTGCTGTTCCGCCATTGGCTCCTGAAGTAAAATCTGAACGAAGTGTCCATGGCTGTGTAGCCCAGTTGGCAGGCTTTACGGTTCCCAAAAATGACGAATCATCAAAGCATCCCAATATCACAAGAAATTTTCTGTCTGCATAACCGTCTTTTGCGTATTCGTCATTGATATCAATCATTTTTGACCAATTAATCTGCTTCATTTCATTTCCCGGAAGAGATGCGACTTTATCTGCATCAGGCCTTAAGCCCTTTGTAAATGGGCACTGGTCTTTTCCGGCAATGAACATCGTCGGTACAAGTATACCGTCGACTTTGTTGGCGTATGTCCACCAACCCTCACTGTTCCTTATAATTGCGAATCTTTCTTCTGTCTCTGCAAAATGGAAATGTTCGTCACCCTTTAACTGGGCTATGAACTTTGTTCCATCCGGTTGCTCGAAAACCCTGAACCCGGGTCTTGCAGGCACTGCGAATACTATCACAGCCGCAAAGACCAAGAGCAGAGTTGTTACGAGAAGTTTCTTCATTGAAAACCTCCTATTTTTTGGTTTTTTTTTCTAAATAGAACTGCCTGTTTACTTAGCAATACTTATGCCACATTTAAATATATATATAACAACCACTTAAATATGGTTTGCGTTGAATTTATGTGCAATAAAACCTATATGTGATTTTTTGCATCTCTAAATGGTATAATTATTTACTACTTATAATTTATAATAAAAGACAGAAGATGCAAAAAATGCACTACAATAGAATTGACTTTTTAAAATTTAATGATAATATATATAAAAAAATGGAGGCATGATGCAGAAATTTGATATTGCGATAATCGGAGGAGGAACAGGAGGATACAGAGCGGCTGAAATACTTGCAAGCCACGGTAAAAAAGTCGTATTATTCGAAAAGTCGAATATCGGAGGAGTCTGTCTGAACTGTGGATGCATTCCGACAAAGGCATTGATAGCATCTGCAGAAGTTATAGAACAGATGAAGACAAGTGAAAAATTCGGGATAAAATCATCTCATGAAATTGATTTCTCCAAGATAATGGCAAGAAAAGAAAAAATAGTAAAAATGCTCACTTTAGGGCTTCAAAAAAAACTTGCAAAAATGGGAATTTCAATTATAAATAAAGAGGCATTTATAAAGGGGGAAAATTTAATAATATCCGACAATGAAGAATATTCAGTTGAAAATATAATCATTGCAACAGGCAGTGTTGATGCAGGTCTAAGAGGAATTGATTTTGACGGAGAGGATGTATTGTCTTCAAAAGACATACTCTCTCTTAATGAGGTGCCTCAGAGACTTTTAGTAATCGGAGCAGGGGTGATAGGTTCCGAATTTTCAACTGTGTTTTCATACATGGGCTCCAAGGTGACTCTATTGGAATTTCTGCCAAAACCCTTTTTCTCGACTAGGAGCAGTTTGATAATGAATGAGGGGGAGAAAATTCTGAAAAAGTCGGGAATCGATTTAAAGACATCATCATCAGTCGCTTCAATAGACAAGGAAAAAAAGATGGTTATTCTTTCAGACGACTCTCGGCTGGAATATGACAAAGTGCTTATAGCGACCGGAAGAATTCCTGTTGTCAATTCGGATGCCAAGAATCTCGGCATTGAAATTACGGACAGGGGATTCATAAAGACAAATAATAATAAGCAGACAAACATTGAAAATATTTATGCTCTCGGAGACTGCACTGAAGGACCGATGCTTGCACATAAAGCTTATTATGACGCTTATATAGCGTCTTTTCACATTTTAGGGGAGAATGAAGAACAGATGAAAATGTGCGATGTGCCGTATTCGATTTTCACAATTCCATCAATTTCACACTGCGGTCTGAGCGAGGATATGTGCATTGAACAGAAAATAAATTACAGAAAAATCGAATCTTCTTATGCAGAAAACGGAAGGGCCGCGACCTATGAGGCGAGGCAGGGGATATTTTCAATGCTTATAGGAGAAAACGACAGAATTTTAGGTGTGACTATAATAGGAAAAGAGAGTGATACTCTTATTCATGAAATAATTCCTTTGATTCATAATAATATTCCTTATACTGCTTTGAAGCGCACAATTCATATTCATCCCACTTTGAGTGAAATCATTCAGGAAGCATTGTTTTAGAAAACAGAATTGATGACTGGTGGCAAGTAAAAACGCCTTGCTCGGCACACGGTATACGGTATACGGAATACGGAATACGGAATACGGAATACGGCGTTCACATCTGGCCACACGCGGGCATAGCGTCGGCT
>DCUY01000061.1 GCA_002327905.1 Caldifarciminota bacterium UBA2202
TCAACATCTGTTCCGTTCCAATTCACAAACATCAAGTCTCCGCCATATTCATCCTCATCATAGTTGTTTATGAATGCTCCGTACACCGCATCTGTTGAAGGATGCTTCGCAAGAGCCATCTCTGAATACCAGCATATCGAAGGCGTCAACGAATCCTCAGGTGTCCACGGTGATGCCTTCACAGCATAGTTGAATTCAACCTCTTTGTCATTCCACACCGCTACGATTCCTCCACTTGTCTGCACGAAAACAGGATTCCTTCCGGTGCCTACCCGCTCCATAACCCAATTATCTCCGAAATCACTGCTTTCACCATACACTATTGTGTCATTTATCTCGTATATCATATTCAAAATGCTTGTATTCGGTACATTGAGTATGTTTCTCTGATTACTCTCTTGAAATGTCACAGGTCTGCTTGTCCAAATGTCCGGTTTGATAGAGTAACTCATCGTTTTATACATAGGTTTTGATAGAGTTACTACTATCGGATTTGTTCTATCAACATTCAATATACTCCTGTAAACTCCTATCTCATCAGTGTAACCTACATTGCTGAAATAGCCATTGCCATATTTTACCTCAACTCCTTGAAGGGGTAATAATCCTTCGCTTTCCTTTACTGACTCGAAAAACGAAGTTGTTTTAAATACTTGTGTTTTATCTGTTCCACTATATGTAAATTCATAATGGTTAACCTGTATCATATTCCTGAACGGCAGATATCCCTCTTTACTGAAATATATAAACATCCAGTTCGACAACTCTGTGTAAATATCATTTACATACGCATTCCCATCTTCATCAGTTATGAAACTCTCCTCACAATCTCCTTCGTTTGTAAATGCAACATTAACCCCGTTTACTCCTGTTCCGCTCTCATTATCAGTCACATTAACCGTAAAATCATTGTCATAATACCAATATAACCTTAAGGGCTTCGTTACTGTCCAATCGGCATAATCCTTATTGACCCAGAATTTGTCATTCGCTATCACTATATCTGCTGATGCATCAAAATATCCTGTAGTCCCAGAAAAATTAGCGCCGATTCCAAGAGTATCCACATTTGATATATCATATGATATTTGCTTTGAGGCTATCAATTGATTGCTAACATTGTATATATATATTGTTGTAATCCCGCTCACTCTCTTTACTTTAATGCGAAATGCATTAGTTGTGATACCTCTTGTTATTATTGAATACCCTCCTACGGATACATATTTGATATTGTATGTCTGTATATCCGCATTATCCCTGTATATCAATATATAATTATCTTCCGGTCCAAATTGTATCACAACTCCTGTATTATAATAATCATATGGATATCCATCATTATCATACAATGAAAATTGATTTATCGTGAATTCTATTCCAAATGAATCCACCTGTCCTCTGAAATCTTCCGGTAATGTAACATATGTCTTATACCTGTTATGTATACTCGCATTATCGTGTATTGTTAAAAATAATGAATCTCTCTCCTCTGTCCTTGTCACTGTTATTGCATTATCCTCATATTTTACTATCTGTCCCCACTGCGCATCTATTACTGCATCATTAAACTTATCACTATAAGGATCTGTTAAAATTAACTCTGATTCTATTTCCGCTGACATACTTATTATCGGGATAACTGAAATAAACATCGCTATCATTACTCCCAATAATATGCCAATTTGTGTGTGTCTTTCATTCTTTCTCATTTCTCCCCTCCTCTTTTTGATTCCTCTACATAACAATCTCTTCTCTTCTCTTCTCTTCTCTTCTCTTTGCTTTTACCATCTTTACCTCCTTTTTAATTTTTACCAATGTCTTTATTATAAAAAAAGAACTCAAAAAGTCAATAGTCTCTTTTGTCAATTGACAATGTTGTGTATTTCCCCTCTATCAGCGCATTCCGTGTTTTTGTCAAATTGATATTTAAAAAATTGATGGAAAAATTGTAAGAATAGGAGGACGATGCATGTTTTTCATGTTGTTGTCTGTAAATTGCATTTTTACATTGAGTTCCAAGTCAATTTGAGGCATTATTTTTATAATGAATTCTTCATCAATCAATTATGAAATTTTCAATTCTCTCAATATTATATGTAATATGTAAAAACCAAGATTTTTTTTACTTCACATACTGAAGTTTATAGAGGTCATAGTAGTATTTTCTATTTGCAAGAAGCTCTTTGTGAGTTCCCTGCTCCACTATTCTCCCTTTCTGCAGAGCATAAATCATGTGAGCATCCTGAATCGTAGAGAGTCTGTGCGCAATAGCTATAGTGGTTCTGTCATGCATGATTTTCTTAATTGCATCCTGAATCAAATACTCTGTTTCAGAGTCGATATTGGATGTCGCTTCATCAAGAATAAGAACCTTCGGCTGGTCAACCAATGCTCTTGCAAATGCAAGAAGCTGTCTCTGTCCTGTAGAGAGATTCGAACCTCTCTCGTTGAGCATTGTATCATAGGTCTTGGGAAGTTTGTCAATGAATTTGTCCGCATTCACATACTCGGCATATTCAATCATTGTTTTATCATCTATATTTCTGTTGAGGAGTATATTGTATTTTATGTCGCCTGAAAATATCATCACATCCTGCATCACAAGTCCGAAATATGATCTTAAAAATTCTATTTTCATATCTTTTATATTGATACCGTCAATCAGTATCTCCCCCTCTGTTGCGTCATAGTATCTCATAAGCAGATTTATTATTGTTGTTTTTCCTGCTCCTGTGGCTCCCACAAATGCGGCAGAGCTGTTCGGCTCGATTGTGAATGAAACATTCTTCAGCACAGGTTCGTTTTTTTTGTATTCAAAAGATACATTTTTGAATTCTATTTTTCCAAAGGAGTTCTTAGGAATCACAGGATTTTCAGGCTCTTTGATGGAGGATTTTTCTTCAAACAAGAGAAATATTCTCTCGGAGGAAGCCATTGCCGACTGATAAATATTGTATTTCTCCGAAAAATCAAATATAGGTCTGAAGAAGAGTTCTATATAAGATAAAAATGCAAAAAGAATTCCTATTGTGAATTCTCCGTTGAAGATTCCTCTTCCACCCACATAAATCATAATTGCTATTGTGATGTATGACATGACATCAATGAGAGGTCGGAATATGGAGAAGACAAAGAGCTGTCTCATATTTGCTTTGTAATAATTCTTTCCTGTAACAGCAAAATCATCAAAGGATTCTTTCTCCTGATGAAATGCCTGAATAAGAGAGACTCCTGTGATTGACTCTGACAAAAATGCATTTACCTTTGCGAGAGTCGTCCTCACATCCCGGTATGCGCCTCTTGCAAATTTCTGGAATAAGAATAGGAGGAGAAAGACAAAAGGCATTGTGCTGAGAACAACAAATGTGAGTTTCCATGACATCTTCAGCATTATTATTATAACGCCTATTATAGTGATTATATCCTTCGCAGAATATATAAACACATCAGTAAAGAGTTCTCTTAGAGCGGCTATATCATTCGTAGCCCTTGTGACAAGCCTCCCTATGGGGTTTTTATGAAAGAAATCCATTGAGAGTGACATGAGGTGCTTCATCATCTTGTCCCTCATGTCATACATTATATTCTCCGAAACAATTGCAAGGATTATAACCTGCATATAATTGAATAAAAATGATACAATCAAAAGAATCACATAGAGAAGAGCAAATTTTTTGACGCTTGAAATATCCTTTGAACGCACCTCTTTAAGATGAGTAACATCCATTTTTCTTAGTGCATTCTGCTCCACAAAGAGATAAGCGGTCGAAACTTCATATTCAATCTCTTCAGAGCTCAGATACTCTTTGAATTTAATATCAACAGGATAATATTTTTCTTCAAGCATTACAGAATCCCTCTTCATTGCATAATATTCATCCTTCGAGATTATTCTTGAAGGAA
>DCUY01000064.1:0-275 GCA_002327905.1 Caldifarciminota bacterium UBA2202
CAGTCTCTCCGTTTGTTCTTTATATTTTAGAAATATCGCTTTAGTGTTTCAGAGTCGTTCAGCGCATAAATATTTAGGGCGGCATGAAGCACAGCGTCGGCTCACACACTGCTTTACGCTGCTTTGTCTCGGCAGACCTCGACGGGCAGCTGCAATCAGCGTCCTCGCCGACTTACAGCTTTCGTGCATCAATAAGAATTTGCTTGTTTGTCCTCACAAAAACATTGAATAGCACAGCGGAGCGGACTGATGTTTTTGCTCGGAACTGTAAAGGT
>DCUY01000064.1:317-15939 GCA_002327905.1 Caldifarciminota bacterium UBA2202
TCTCGCGGAGTTGAGAGTTTTGTCTGCATTGCGAAGTAATGCAGGAACAAAACCGAAGACTGAATCCCAGTCTCTCCGTTTGTTAATGTTTTTTGGCATTTGTGACCATATAAAAAAGGAGGCAGAATGTTGGCATTATTTATTATCATTGGTATTATTGTGGTTGTAGGATTCGCCATAGTCGGAATCTACAACTCATTGGTGAGAGAGAGAAATCGCGTCAAAAATGCTTGGTCTCAGATTGATGTACAGCTGAAAAGACGCTATGACCTCATTCCGAATTTGGTTGAAGTTGTCAAGGATTATATGTCTTATGAGCAGGAGACTTTGACAAAGGTGATTGAGGCGAGAAATTTTGCTATGGGGGCAAAAGGCGTAAAACAGCAGGCTGAAGCTGAGAATATGCTCTCCGGATCATTGAAATCGCTCTTTGCTGTCATGGAAAATTATCCGCAGTTGAAAGCGAATGAGAATGTCATGAAATTGCAGGAAGAGCTCACTTCAACTGAAAACAAAATATCATATTCAAGACAGTTCTACAATGATTCTGTTATGCAGTTCAATACTATGGTCGAGACATTTCCGAATAATATAATCGCAAATGTGTTCAATTTCAAGCAGATGGATTTCTTTGCAATTCCTGAAGCTGAAAAGCAAAATGTAAAAGTAGACCTCAGATAAAATGCCAGCAAAGGTGTGTCCGCGTTGCGGATTTTACAACAGCACATTTAGAAAGACATGTTCCTTGTGTGAAACGCCGCTTGACGGCGAATACACAAAAGAAGTGGCATTCCAAACAAGTTTTTACAAAGTTCAGTCTGAGAACAAAATGAATTCCTTCATTCTTGTTCTCTCTCTGTTTATTTTTCTGATAGGGCTCGGCTTCTTGTTCGGATATATATTTGATATCGGATATTATGGGCCTGTCATAGCTCTCATTGTTTCGATTGTCACTACTCTTATTGCATATAACGGAGGCAAAGCCATTGTCCTATCAATGTCAGGAGCTAAAAAAGTGACAGAAAAAGAGGAGCCTGAATTTGTGCATGTTGTTCAAGAGATGGCTGTTGCATCAGGTATGCCTGTTCCTGAAACATACATAATCGAAACAGAGGCTATGAATGCATTCGCAACCGGAAAGGACCCGAAGGACGGGGCTATTGCAATAACAAGAGGGCTTCAAAACAAACTCAACAGAGAAGAACTTTCAGGAGTCATAGGACATGAAATGGCTCACATTGCAAATCTTGACATAAAATTTGCAATGCTTGTTGGAATCTTGGTAGGCACAATAGTCATGATTTCAGACTGGCTTCTCAGATACATGTTTTGGGGCAGGAGAGGGTCTTCAAAGAGCAGAAAGAGCGGCGGATTAGCCGGAGCAATTCTTCTAATAGTCGCATTGGTTCTGGCAATCATCTCCCCTATACTTGCAAAACTTATTCAAATGGCTGTTTCGAGAAAGCGCGAACTTATGGCTGATGCGAGGGCGGCCGAATATACAAGAAATCCTGAAGGCCTTGCAGCCGCTCTTGAAAAGATTGCAGGTTCGTCTATAAAACTTGAGACTGCAACAAGAGCTACTGCGCACATGTATATTGCAAATCCATTCAAGGATTTTTCCAAAAAGTCATCAGCCCTGTTTTCAACTCATCCGCCCATTGAATCGCGGATAAGACTTCTAAGAAGCATGTAAGATGAGCATAAAGAGAGTTCTTGCCATTGTCCTCAATTACAATGGCAAGAAATTCACCAATGATCTGTATTTAAGAACAATAGAATCTCTGAAAAATCAAAATTATCAAAATCTTGAAATCATTGTGGCGGACAACAATTCCAATGACGGCAGTGTTGCGGAAATCAATCAGAAATTTCCTGATATCAGAATCATCCGGTTGAAAAAAAACAGAGCCACTATGGGGTATAATGCAGGCATTGATGTCTTTATGAAAGGGAATTATGATTTTCTTTTTCTAAGCAACAATGACATAATTTATGAGAATGATTTCATAAAGAATATGATTGATTTTTGTGAAAATAATTCCGATGCCGGACTTATCACACCTCGAATAATGATGCTTTCAGATAAGAATATTTATAATTCGACCGGCATTGTAATAAATAAAAGCGGTTTCGCGTGGGACAGAAATTTCGGTGACAAGGAGAGTGATATAGGAATTATAAAGAGCAGTGAAGTTGCATCTGCTTCGGGCGGAGCGATGTTCTGCACAAGAGAGGCGGTAAAGGCTGTAAAGAAATTTGATCCGATCTATTATGCATATTATGAAGATGTTGATTTGTCTGTCAGACTTAGAAGATGTACTGATTTAAAAATTTTTTACAACAGTGAAGCTCTTTGTTATCACTCTTTCTCAATGTCATGGGGAGTAAGTCCGATGAAGGAATTCTATATGATAAGAAACAGGTATGTTTTTGTAATTATACATTTCCAAATAAAGATGATGCTAAATTCCATCAGATTCATGTACTTTTCAGTTAGACATCCGCAGAATAATCTTCAAAAGAAGATATTTTTATCATTGTTTTTTCTTATGCCTTTTATTATTTATCGCAGAATTGGAATGTCTTTTAACAAACCTCTTTCAAAAACCATTTTGGAAAATTTTGCAGGTTTACCCAGTTTGTCAAATAAGAAAAGTGCAAATTCTGCATAAAATATTTATTTAAGACAATTAAAATATCATAAATATAATAATATAATAGTTTACTAATCTTACATGGTATGATAGTTGCTTAATTATTGTCAAATTAAAAACTATTAAACGGAGGTTTCAATGTTCCGAAAAGCAATTTCTCTCACTCTGCTTATCGTCATGTTCATCATGATCGGAGCAAGTGATTCGAGCATGCTTCTTTTCAAAATTAAGAACTTTTCGACTGATTTTGAGGCGCCCGATTTTTCAACAATCGGCTTGTCTAAGGAAAACGCAAAATCAGAATTTGACTATTACATAATCCAATTTTCTTCAACTGTTATGCCTTCGCATAGGCAGGACATTGAAAGAATCGGAGGAAGAGTTTTTGATTATATACCAAACAATGCATATATAGTCAAAATGCCCACTGCTAAGTTTAGTGCATTAGCTTCAATGAAATCAGTCAAGTTCGTTCAGCTATATCAGCCTGCTTACAGAGTTTCTCCGGACCTGATTAACAATGAGCAGGTATCTCATGAAAAAGAAAAAGCAGGATACATCCGTATGCTTGTATCGGCATTTTACGGAGAGGATCCGATTTCATTCAATGAAAAACTTTCTCAAATTCCAAATGTTACCATAATTGAGGGATTCATGCCTATAAGAATTGAAGTTCCTCAGGAAAAAGCAAAAGAGGTTGCGACAGCTATAGCGAATATTACTGAAACGTACTGGGTTGAACGAGATTACCCTGTTGAACTTCACAATGCATGGTCAAGGTGGATAATGGATACATTCGATACTCTTTACTATAAAAACGGGACATTGGATTCATGGAAGGCCGCTTTGACAATATCAAGCGCCTCTGATTCAGCCCGTATGCAGATGTACGCACACGGTATTTACGGACAGAATATGATTGTGGGTGACGATGACACAGGTTGCGACTGGGATAATATTTATTTCAGGGACCCGTCAGGAATAAAACCCATTTACGATAAAGATAAAGACAGGGATTGCGAAAATGTGGGCACTAACAGAAAAATAGTTGCTTACAATGTTCATGCGGATACTTTTGATTTGGCATCTTCCGGACACGGTTCGCACACAACAGGTTCTGTTGCCGCAGATTCAATGGGTTCGGGCCTTCCATCAGTTACAGCATTTGCAAGAGTGATGGGAATGGCTCCATTGTCCAGATTGGCATTTACAGACATAGGAAATTCAAGCGACGGACTTGTATTGCCGACAAATTATAATGATATTTACGATTGGGCTTATGATGCAGGCGCGAGAATACACACCTCTTCATGGGGGCTATCATCTGGAGGAACTAGTGCTTATACAACAAATTCACAGCAATTAGATTCATGCGCATGGAGAAATAAAGATTATATGATGTTTCGTTCAGCCGGAAATTCGAATACTGACAGAGATTCAGTTAACGCTCCCGCAACAGCTAAAAATATAGTGTGCGTGGGAGCCACAGAGAGCGGATTCGGCTCAGCATCAACCACATGGGCTACAGTCGGAGGAGCGACAAGGAATGAACTTCTCGATGTCGCAGAGTTTTCATCGCACGGACCCACAAAGGAAGGAATGATGAGGCCTGATGTATGCGGAACAGGCGGATGGTATATATGGTCGGTTGATTCAGATGGAGCTCTTACTTCAAACAACACTGGAATCTATACAATGGGCGGAACATCAATGTCAACACCTACAACAGCAGGTTTCGGCGCTCTTGTGAGACAGTATTTTACTGAGGGTTGGTATCCTTCAGGAACAAAAAATGCAGGAAATGCAATTAATCCTTCTGGAGCTTTGATTAAGGCAATGGTTATTAATTCCACAAGAAATACTCCGGGCGCTTACTCCATAAGCACAATAAACAGCTCATTAACCCAGAGCGCTCCTTCTCAGGGGCAGGGCTGGGGCAGAGTGACAATGGCTGATGCAATATTCTTTTCAGGAGATGTCAGGGACTTGAAGGTTTGGGATGTGACAAGCGGATTCACTTCTGCAGGTCAATACACTGAATATACTATTACAACAGGACCTTCAATAACAGAATATACAAAGATAGTCCTTACATGGGTTGACTATCCTGCAAACACAGGAGTTACTTCTCTTGTAGTCAATAACCTCAACCTAACTGTTACAGTTAACGGAAATACCTACCTTGGAAATGTCTTCGGAACAACTGCCCGCTCCATAACAGGCGGAACTGCTGATTCCGAGAATGTGACTGAAGTTGTGTGGCTTGACGCCACTCCGAATCAGACAGTTACAATAAGAGTTACTGCGGCAAGCGTTCCTTACGGTCCTCAGCCGTATGCTCTTGTTGCAAGCGGAGATTTTATAACTGCGGCAAAATTCAATTACAAAAAATCCGTTATTCTTGATTCTCCGACACCGGTTCTTGTCGATGCAAAGCTCAACAATGGCGAGACTACCGACTTGAATGTCTGGATAACGAATAATACAGGCGCAAGCCAGAGCTCGGTAACTGCAAAAGTGAGAGAGGGCTCCTCATACATATCCAATCTTGACTCACTCGGCACATACGGAACAGTTGCAAACAATGATTCTGCATATTCTGTTTACAGATTTGCAGTTGCAGGCAACACTCCTGACGGAACTTCAATACCTTGCACGCTCTTTGTCACTTATGGATCGAAAATTGATACGAATGCTTTTGCTTTGACAGTGACTGGAACATCAATAGCAATTGCAAACAAGGATTCTCTCTTCTTTGATTATAATGCGAAGAAGACAGACAAAAATGAAATTTGGGATACAAGGTATGTTGCAAAGGTGGCTCAAACACAGGTTGTGTACATCAAAAACACAGATGCTGCCTCAGTCAAAGCAATTAACATTACAAATCTTGCCATTCAGAATAATTCTGCATGGGTCATAAACAAATATCCTCTGACAGGATCCGTTCCTTTGAATGATTCACTTGCAATCAAAGTAGTCGCTGATAATGCAGGTTTGACTATAGGAAATATATACAGAGATACTCTTCTTGTATATACAGACGCTGATTTTGAAAAAGCAGTAACTTTAAAGATACCTTTGATACTCTCTTATCTAAACACTACTGGAAGTTTTGAATCAAATATCTGCGCCGTAATCGACAATAATGACTGTGAAATCAGATGGAATACTAATGGCATCAAAAATTGGTCTGTTTCACGAAGCAGAAAACAGAGTGAGATAAATGTCATAGAGAATATTTCAGTGAATCAAGCCACTGCAGTTTACAAGGATTATGACCTCACAGATGGGAACTGGTACTACAGAGTCGGTCATTCAGTAAACGGAGAGATGCTCTGGTCTATGCCTGTTTCAGCATTGATAATTAATATACTTGATGAGATATCTTTGGAAAATACTATCAATAAAACAATTGTTCCGATAAGATTGTCTGTTTCACAGAAATCAAATGTGAAGATAAACATATTTGATATGTCAGGAAGAAATGTTGCGGTTGTGACTGACAAGGTATATGAGAGCGGAATATACAGAATATCATTTGACGCAGTAAATTCAAATTTAGCAAACGGTATATATTATATAAAAGCAGTAATAGACGGAAAGATATATACTGAAAAAGCAACGCTGATGCGTTAATTTACCGAAGGGGGGCTTTTAGCCCCCCCCTTTTTTAAGTGAAATAAGAAAAAGAAGGTCCTTTGAAAAAAACACTGTTTGTCCTGTTGTCTCTGATAATGCTTGTATTATCGGCATTTTCAGAACAGGTCATTCTAAGTGAGAATCCTCTATCGGAAAATTTAAATGAATTCAAAACCGCAAACATTGTCTCATCACAGATTGACATCAAAATTAATTCATTCAATGTTACAAAAGAGAATGAATATGATGTCATCAAGATGAATGAATGCGGCACAATGGCTCTTGAAGACGGCAATCCGGCTTTACCGATGGTCGTAAGAACAATAGCATTGCCGGATTACGGAGATTTGGATTATGAACTTGTGATAATCTCTGAAAGAGAGCTTGACGGCGAATACAATATTAAGCCGATGCAGCAGCCTCTTCCTGAAGTAATCAATTACACTCCCACATTTGTTAAGAATGATGCGGTCTATTCAAGCAATTCATATTTCCCAGAGAACAGGGTTTTCGTCACTGAACCTTCCATAATGAGAGATATGAGATTTTCAAAAATCTATTTTTCTCCTTTCAGGTATAATCCTGTGACAAAAAAACTCTCAGTAATAACAGAGTGCAGAATTGATATTAAAATCAATATGAACAAGTCAACAGGCTCTGAGCCGATGAGCATGTATCTGACTGAGGAATTTGTAGGATTGTATCAGGAAATGTTTGATAATTACAATTCAGTGCTTCAGTACAAATCCATAGAGACGAGAGTTGACAGAAACAACAGAAATTACAAATCTGCGAAAGGAGAAAATTTTAGTGCTCCTGGTGATTATTTAATAATAGTCGGAGGAACTACTTTGAGTGAGAAAGCAAAAGTTTTTGCTACTTATAAGGCTAAGCTTGGATATAACCCTGTAATTTGGCATATGGCAAATAATTCGAGCTCTACACAGATAAAAGATACTATTCAATTTGCTTATGACAATTGGACCACAAAACCGGTTTATGTTCTTATTATAGGTGATGCTGATTCAACTCTAACACCATCTGAAGATGTGGTTGTAATGAGGCCCCTATGGAAGGATTTCAACTCAGTTTATAGTTATGGAGTCAAAAAGGGATATATACCAAATGATCATTGGTATGCATGTCTCAGCGATACAAATTATTATCCAGATATTTTTATCTCCAGATTCAATGTAATAGACACAATATCTTTGAATATTATGATAAATAAAACAATTAAGTACGAAACAAATCCGCAACTAACTGGTAATACAGATTGGTTCACAACATATCTTGCCATTGGAGGTTATGAAAATGGTAGAATTTTTGACACTACTGCAACAAGATTTTATAAAAATTACTTGAAACCATATGGATGGACAGATTGGGACTCTTTAATTGAAACAAAAACAACATCTCCCGGAAGAGTTATAGTCTCTGATTCAATGAACGATGGTCAAAATTTAGTTCTTTTCAGAGGACACGGAGATGAGGGTTCTTCGTTTGGTTGGTATGGAGGAGCAGAACAGAACTATACAGATCAATATTTAGCTACTGATATTCAAGCGATTGCAAACGGCTATTTAGGCGGATTTGTTTTTGCACCAACATGCTTAGCAGGAAATTTTGCATATCCCGGTATTAACAGCATGGGTTGTTACTGGACTCAAAACACATCAACTAATGGAGGTGTAGGGTATTTCGGCGCAACAAATGTTTCATATTCTTACTATAATGATTCAATGGCTTTGGGAGTAGCCAGAGCTGTGACTAACACGGCTGGAGTAATGCCAATTAGAGAGTTTGGCAGAGTATCCAATTACGCAAAACTTTATATGGAAACTTATGCGGGAACTGAAACATATTTTCGTGTAGAAAATTATCTAATGAATACTCTCGGAGACCCTGCATGTATAATGTACACAAAGACGCCGAAGAATTTCATAGTTGAGCACACTTTATCAGTTGAAACAAAACTTGATACTGTTACTGTTACTGTAACTGATAATACCAAAGCGGCTGTTGTCGAAGCAACAGTGTGTCTCTATGACACTCTTGAAACAGTGCCTATACATCAATTGGAAAAGACTGATGCCGCAGGAAAGGCGACATTCATCAATACATACACGAAAATAGGCACGATGTTTCTTTCAGTACAGAAACAGGATTATATTTCGTATTTGGGCACAGTAGAGATTGTAGAAGCGACTGCAATTAATGAAGTTTCGTTGAACGGATACTATAAAAACGGAAAAGTGACTTTGAAATGGCTCACAACCAATTCACAGGCTATAAGCCATTTCAATATTTACAGAGATAATTCTCTTGTAAAACAGATTTCCAATACAAGTAAGAGTTATTCGGAAAATATCAATGAGAACGGCAAGAAAATATATACTCTTGAAGTTGTGTATAAAGACAATTCCGTCTCATCCTACAAGATTCCGGTGACAATAGACCTGAAGACAGGATTTATGTTTGAGAAAAACATACTGACTGTCACTAATGTGAAGTCATTCAAAGTAATAAATCTCTCTGGTCAGACAGTTAAAGAATACAAGAATGACAAAGAGGTTTCAGTATACAACCTTTCGCATCTGTCAAATGGAATTTACTTTATCAGGACAGATTCAGGAGATATAAATATGATTGAAATAGTAAAATAAATCAATCTTTAATATCGTTTTTGAGGGGCTCTTTTGAGCCCCTTTTTTTTATTTTTTACTTTACTTTTATAACTTCAAGAGTTATAATAAATAAAAAAGGAGGCATTATGAAAAATAGGATTGTTTTTATCATCTTATTATTATTTATTTCTTTAATATGCTTTGCCGGGTCTGACAAGCTTTATCTGAAAATAAGCGAAATTTCCACAAAAGCACAGACTCCAGATTTTACTTCTCTGAATCTGCAGAGAAATTCAATAGAGGGAACTGATTATTTCGTTGTTCAGTTTAATGATATAATTTCAAATAATTTCAGAAAGGATATAGAGAGACTCGGAGGAAGAGTCTTTGATTACATTCCGGACAATGCTTATATTGTGAAGATGGATGAAGCAATATTCAATAAAGTCAAAGAACTTAAACATGTTCAATTTATTCAGATATGGCAGCCTGCATACAGAATTGACCCCTCTCTTCTAAATAATGATATAAAATCAATTGAGGGCAAGGATTCACCGGGAAAGGTTCAATTCAAAGTGACTGCCTTTCAAGGAGAGGACCCTGTAAAATTTGCAGAGAATGTTTCGAATGTAAATGGTGTTAAAATAATTCAGGGAGGCCATGTTCTTTTGGTTGAAGTTGATGAACTGAACGCAAGAGAGACTGCAATACAATTCGCTTCAATGAAAGAGGTATATTGGGTGTCGAGGTTTTATCCTTTTGAACTACACAATGCATGGTCAAGGTGGATAATGGATACATTTGACACATTGAACATGAAGGCGGCCGCTGATTCGTGGAAATCCCAGCTTTCAATGAGCACTACAGCGGATTCTGCAAGAATGCAATTATATGCGCACGGACTTTATGGGCAAGGGCAGATTGTAGGAGTTGACGACACTGGCCTCGACTGGGATAATATTTATTTCAGGGACCCGTCAGGCACAAAACCCGTGTATGACAAGGACGATGACACAATATGCGAGTCAACTGGAACGCACAGGAAGATAGTCTGCTACAATGCTTTTCAGGACACATTTGATTTGAACAGTTCAGGGCACGGAACACACACTTCAGGCTCAGTGGCGGCTGATTCAATGAACTCAGGTCTGCCTTCTGTCACTTCTTTTGCAAGAGTAATGGGAATGGCTCCTATGGCGAAATTATCTTTTTATGATGTAGGAACAACAGGAGACGGAATATTGACTCCTACTGACATAGGCGAAATATATATATGGCAGTACAATGCAGGCGCGAGAATAACAACTTCATCATGGGGATACTCTGCAGGAGGAAGCTCCGGTTACGACACAGAGGCGAGGAATGTCGATATTGCAGGATGGAATCACAAGGATATGTGCATGCTCCGTTCCTCAGGAAATGACAATGACAACAGCGACTCAACAAACACTCCTGCTACTGCAAAGAATATTGTGACAATAGGAGCGAGTGAGAGCGGATTCGGAGCGGGCTCTACATCTTGGGCAGTGAATGGAACCTCTGATAGAAACGAGCTTTTGGATGTCGCGGAATTTTCATCCCACGGTCCCACTTATGAAGGGCAGAGAAAACCTGAGGTTTTGGGCTGCGGAGGATGGTATATATGGTCGGTTGATTCGGACGGAAGTCTTGCTTCAAATAATGCCGGAATAATGACAATGGGTGGAACATCGATGTCAACACCCACAACGGCAGGCTTTGCGGCTCTTATCAGACAGTATTTTACAGAGGGATGGTATCCTTCGGGAACCGCTGATGCCGGAGATGCTTTGACTCCTTCTGGAGCCTTGATAAAAGCAATGCTTGTAAACTCGACAAGAAATTCACCCGGCGCATATTCAATTGATGCAATCAATGATATCGGAACTCAGAATGCTCCTTCAATGGGGCAGGGATGGGGCAGGGTGACAATGGCTGATGTGATATATTTTGACGGTGACGAGAGGGACCTTCAGGTATTTGATGAAACAACAGGTTTCACCACAGCAGGACAGTATAATGAATATACAGTCAATCTCGGACCTTCGACCACTGAATATATAAAAGTTGTCTTGGTGTGGACCGATTACCCTGCAAATACTGGAGTTTCAAATGCATTGGTTAATGACTTGAATCTTACAGTGACAATGGACGGAAATACATATCTCGGCAATGTCTTCGGCACAAGTTCGCGCTCTGTCACAGGCGGTAGCGCTGACAACAGAAATGTCACAGAAGTTGTTTGGCTTAATGCGAGTGCAAACAGCTCTTTGACAATAAGAGTTACAGCGGCAAATATTCCAAATGGCCCTCAGCCGTATGCTCTTGTTGTTACAGGAGATTTTGTCTCTCTTGTGGGTCATAAACCTTCGATCCCTGCATTGGATAAACTTTACGATTGCGCGAGAGTGCCTGTACTCAGGCCTTCAATATCATTCATGTCAACTGATGAAGAAGGCGATGATATCAATTACAGAATAACATATTCTACAGACCCTCTGTTCGCAATCTCTGACAGTTTCACGACCTCAACCTATGCAAGCGGAGAAGATGTGGAAATTCAATTCCCATCCGATTTATCCGACAATGCAACTTATTATTATAAAGTCAAAGCGCAGGACCCTGCGGGGAGCGCTTATTGGTCTTCAAATTCCGAAGTGAGAAGTTTTACTGTTTTCACTAATTTAGGCTCAGGCAATTATTCTTGGTATCAAAATACAAATGCGCAATTCGCAAAAGATAATCTATCAGGAACAAAAACAGTCGGGGATACTCTGCTTTTAAGCTCTTCAAGCGGGTTTGATTATGACTCTCTGTTGTTTGAAGATTTCGAGACAAGCTCTATAGGCTGGACAGTAGTCAACACAGACGGCGGACTTACATGGGCGAGAACAACTACCGGACAAGCCGACATAAGCACATATTATCCGACTAACCCCGGTTCTTACTATTTCTACTATTCTGATGATGATGCAGGGAGCGGGAACACCACTTCCGAAGAATATCTATATTCACCGGCAGTTGCAGTAACAGCAGTGGATTCATTAATATTAAAATACGGATACGGATTCAGATATTTTTCTGCAGGAGAGTTTTTAAGAGTCTCTTACAGAGTATTTAAGTCAGGTTCGTGGCAGTCATGGACCCAGCTTGTGCAATACTCGGGTTCGAGCTCTAATGGCGAAGCATCATTTAACATTTCAAACAATCTTCCATGCGATTCGGTTCAGATGGTTTGGTATTATGATGACGGAGGAGGTTACAACTGGGCTGTAGCAGTTGATAATGTATGCTTCTATACTAAAACCGGAATCCCAAATGATTTCGGAACAATGACAACAACACCAATAAGTTATCAGAAAATGTCAAATGCGGCATCAAGGAATAATTGGGGTTATGTCAATTGGCATCAGGCAACAGCCAATGATTCAATTCTCATTCAAATAGAATATAATAATTCAGGTGTGTGGAATCTTATTCCTGATATTGACTTGCCAAATAATTCTACTGGTGTCTTCGGAGCATCTGAATACAGCAGTTTTGGTCTGCAGTCAATCAATACTACTGTTTATGATTCAATCAGAGCGATTGTTTCATTCTACAGAAAAGCAGTTAAATCATCAACAGAGCCGCAGTTGTATGAATTGGAAGTGGGAAGCAGTGCCGATCAAATTACAGCGATTGAAGAGATTAATGTCTCTGCTGAAATGACTGATGCAGGAGTGCTTATTAAATGGCGGACACCTGTCAACATTTTCTCCTCATTTGAAATTGAAAAGAGAGAGGGCAGTAAAGAATTTGAGTTTGTAAAAGCAGTTAAGAACAGAGACAGCTATCTTGACAAGACATGCAAGCAGAAGAGTGAGTACACTTATAAAATCACCGGAGCAAAAAAGAACGGAGAAAAGATTATTCTCGGATTCGTAAAAGTGTTTACGAATATGCTTCCACAGAAATTCATGCTTAAGACCCCGAATCCTACAGTTTTTAATAATGATTTTAATATTTCATTTGATGTGCCGACAAAGTCTCAAGTTGAAATTACTTTGATTGATGCAACAGGGAGAGTGTGCATGAATCTTGTCAACAAGGTATTGACTCCGGGCACTTATAATCAAAGCATCAATACAAGCGGTCTTAGCAATGGAAACTACTTTATCATGATGAAGAGTCTTGATTTTGTTTCAGTGAAAAAGATTTTAAGAATTAAGTGAAGGGGATTTTCCCCTTCACTTTAATTATTGATTGCTTATGAAGAAGGAATATATATTTGTTATTCTGATTATCTTCATCAATGTCTCCGGAAACATTGTTTTCAATGAAGTAATGTCTAATGTCAAGGGTAATGAATCAGGGACAGGCGCTCCCGGAGACAGAAATGAATTTGTTGAATTGTATAATCTATCGGATACTACTGTAAATATATTGAAATATCATCTCTCTGACGGGGAGGCATCGGATTATTTTGACATGTATGCGGATTCTTTAATATACCCGGGCGGAATTATAAATGATTCAATGGTTCCTCCTCATAAATATATTGTCATACTTGATAAGGAATATTCGTATGTCGGAGACTCTGTCTATTTCATGCCATACGACATTCCATCAGATGCTTATGTATTTACAATAGAAAACACCACTTTCGGTTCAAGCGGACTTTCATCAAATGACTTTCTATTTTTCTATGATGAAAATGATTCAATTGTGGATGTTTTCGGCACTCCTGATATAGAGGACGGATTCCCTTATGATCCCGGAGACGGCGTATCAATTGAAAAAATAAATTATTACTATCCGGATAGTCCGTCATCCTATTCCTCATGTATTGATGCGGCGGGAAATTCAACAGGGAAAGTCAATTCTGTTTTTATTGAAGGCGCTGTTATAGATTCAATTTCGGCAAAAAGAAGCAGTGTCGAATGTTCGCTCTTTGTATTTTTGAATTATCTTGATGGATTCAACGATAAATTAATAATTCAATATGAGGATGAGGAAGAAACAATCATCATTGATACAAATGTTATAATGAAGGTTACTGAAAATACTAAAAGAGTTATTGCTAATATTTGGACTGAATCGTCTTCAATTAAACAGACAATTCTTCTGAAGAATGAGTATAATCCCGGAACAGTTGTTTTGAATGAATTTATGGTACAGGGAGATGAATGGATTGAAATATATAATCCTCATCAAATCCCGTTTTATCTGGCCGGTTCGAAGATTATAAATTCAAATGACACTCTTGCTTTTATTTCCGGCATGATAGACGCGGATGATTATATGATAGTCTCAGTCGACACAAGCGAAGTCAAATCAAATTATTATGATTTGAATTTGAATCTTATGGAATGTGATTTATTTGCTCTTCCTGACAGGGAAGACACAATAGTAATGTTGAAAGAGGGCAGTATTATGGATTCTGTGATAAGAGGTTACGAAAACAACAATTCATCAATTGAAAGAATAAGCAGTAAAATAAGCGGATTTAAGAAAGAGAACTGGGATAATTGCATTGATTTCATAGGGGCAACTCCATGCTTGAAGAATTCGATAAATGGAGATGATTTGAGCTTTGAGGATTCCATTTTCATTTATCCGCAGATAATCACAAGTTCTTCTCCAAATTTATATCTTCAGCTTTCTCTTTCAGAGCATAAAGGAGAAGTGAGTGTGAAAATCTATGATGAACTGGGAGCAATGATAGAACAGCCGATAAAAGAGCGTCTTGTTTCGAGCGAAGAGACAGTGATGATAAAAAATATCAAATCAAGATTAAAAAACGGTCTGTACATTGTTTTCGTGGAGATTGAGACTCCGTTGCAGAAAATCAGAAAAACATTCAATTTTGCAGTCAGAAATAATTGACATTTTTTTAAAAACCATTATACTAATAAGGCACAAAGGAGTATTATGAAAAAAAGTCTCAGATTAGTTGTCATTTCTCTGTTAGCATTGTCAATGCTGATTATGAGCGGATGTCTCTACGGTACTTATCAGATAGCAGACCCGGTGGGGCAGAATAATCTTCATTATGCTTATTATTATGCCTACGCCGGATACTTTTCTGCCTCTGACAAGGCGCTTGCAGATACGAATGATATTCCTACTAAGATAATGTCAGCAACAGTGATGTATGGACTTCTTGACCAGCTCGACCTTCAGGTGGGGTATATAGGATCCTCTCTTGGAGCAGGATTGAAATACTCTCCCGATTTTAATATTCCATTGAGATTTGCATTGCTCGGTTCTATTTACACTGATATAAAGACGATTTTGATTTATCCGAAAATCGGAGGAATAGCGAGTTATCATCTGAATAATAATCTCACACTCTCTCTCGGTTCGCAGTTTTATTTGAAGACCGACAGCACAAGCAATTACAATGGAGAAGTATTTGCATCTCTTGATATAAAGAGACCGAATGTGTTTAATTATAAGATACCAGATTTTTTTGTGAATTTGCTTATTCCAAAAGCATTTCAGCTGAATATTTCTTATCCTATAAATGAACCGGAGAAGAGATTGTATCTCGGAGTCTCTTTAAGGCATGAGCTTGATTTTAATTGGGATAAGAGCAGTAAGTCCATATAGAAATAATTAATGCGCCCGTGGCTCAATTGGATAAAGCACTTGACTACGGATCAAGCGATTAGGGGTTCGAGTCCCTTCGGGCGC
>DCUY01000045.1 GCA_002327905.1 Caldifarciminota bacterium UBA2202
ATGTGCGAATGAGCGCCGGGCTTCTTGCCACGCCAGACAAAGACGCCGTGAGCAAAATAAAACAGTTAAAAGTTTATAGTTGATAGTCTATGGTTAAAATGCGGGGACAATAAATAAATACATTCAATTAACACAATAATTTCTTGTCATTGCGCGGAGTCTTCGACAAAGCAATCTCTTTATTTCTATTCACTCTTTTATTCTGTCATAAAGGTCTTTCCATTCAGCATTTTCCCTTTCTATCATTTCTATTTTTTTCTTCCGTGGTCCAGCTTTTATTTGATTTTCTCTCTTTATTGCATTTTCTATATCATCATAAATTTCATAATACACAAGAATATTGACCTTATACTTTTTTTGTAAATCCGTCTACTAATTTCTGCTTATGTTCATATACCCTTCGAATTATATTGTTAGTTACACCCGTGTATAATACTCTTCTTCCCTTGTTTGTAAGTATATACACATAGTAATTCATCCGTTCTCCTTCGTATGCAGATTGCCACGGCGAAGACGCCTCGCGATGACAGTTTTTCTTATAATTACTATTATACCTGATTTTCTCATACTCTTTATCATATTTTGAGTGTACTATTTCTTGCTATATTGTCAATATTGACTGCTTCAAACTGCACCTTATTATACAGCAGGGACGCGCAGATTGATCATTGTATCCGACTAACTGATATATTATACATTCCTCTTTCCCTATTGATTTTATAAGGTTTTTATTGTATTATTATGTAAATACAAAAAAACGGAGACTGAATGAATATTGTCATAGACACGGAATCCCCTCTTGCAGTGTACCTGCAGATAAAGAATCAGATTAAGGGACTGATAAATGCCTCCGAATTAAAGGAGGGAACGCATCTTCCTTCTATAAGGCGTCTTGCATCACTTCTTGGTGTTGCAATCAATACGGTTGCGCGCGCATACTACGAACTTGAGGAGGAGAAGATTATAAAGCTTGACGGAAGAAGAGGCACTCTTGTCTTGGGCCCCAATGCAATCGATACTGATGAAAGAAGGACATTTCTCGAGCGTCTCACAGAGGAATATCTGCTGAGAAGCAAAGAGTATCAATATTCACAGGACGAAATAGCAGAGATAATAAAGGAAAAATTCAAAGAGATCTATTGATGTTCCTAAAAATCGAAAAAGAAATAAAGAATATAGTCAAAATCCTTGACCATTCTTCCACTTACATTGTCGGCGGTTATGTGAGAGATAAACTTATGCACAGGGAACCGAAGGATATTGATATTGTTTCGTATCTCTCAACTGTGGAAATGTCAAAGAGACTTAAGCTCAAACCCTACATAGTGAATGACAGGTTCAATACTGCAAGATTCTATTTTAATGACAGGTTTATTGACTATAACTGCATAGAGAATATCAACTCCGATTTGAAAAGGCGCGACTTTAAAATCAATTCAATCGCGTGTGATTTGAATGGAAAAATATATGACCCTCTGGGTGGTATAAGTGACATTGATAATAAAGTTATAAATCTTTCTTCAACAATATCTTTAGGTGAAGACCCGATAAGAATACTCCGAGCATTCAGGTTCAAATATCAATTGGGATTCGCACTCTCCCCCTCTGTAAAGAGTTCGGTTAAGAAGAACATCAACCTGCTTTCCGCCTCTCCCAAAGAGAGGATTTACATTGAATTCAAGGAGCTTCTCTCTCATAATGACAGAGGCAAAGCATTAAGAGAGCTGTACAAGGCTGGAATTTTATGCGTAATTTTTCCTGACCTCGACAAGACTCTTAAATTTATTCATATAAAGAATAAATCCCGCTTTCTCATGGGGCATCTTCTGAATACTGTTGAAGCTGTTGATATTGTTTCAAAGGAGAGGATGCCAAAGGAGATGCGCGATTATTTGAAGACCCGCATGTTCCCACTCTATCTCTCAGCATTGTTTCACGATTACTGCAAACCGGAGAGCTTCACTGTTGAGAAGAGAAAGCAGAGATTCTACAATCATGACATCATGGCATCCCAAAGGATTGAGAAGATGCTGAAACGCGACTTAAAGGCATCGAATGAAGAGACGAATATAATTGCCCGGCTTATAAGAATGCACATGAGACCTCATTTTCTGTTAAAGGAGGATAGACCGACTGACAGGGGAATATACAGACTCTTCAGAGAGAGCGCAGATGATGCCGCGGGGCTTATGATACTATGTATGGCAGATGTTTTATCAAGCGAAGGAAGGATTGAGAGGGGCTATATAAGCATGTTCAGAAGAATGAAATCCATTGAGGCGCGGATATTGAAAAAACAGGTGCGTCTTCTCAATGGCGACGAGATTATGGAATTTTTCAAAATAAAACCTGGGAGACTTATAGGAGAGATGATTGATTCTGCAAACAGCTGGGCAGTAGAGAATAATGTCACAGACAAAAAAATTATATTCGATTATTTAAAAGAAAATTTTTCCGAGATTAAGCGACAATAAATCCGTCTTTCATATTCACATTTCTGTCCGCATATTTCAACAATTCTTCATTGTGTGTTATAATAATAAATGTCTTCTTCTTTTCATTGTTTATCTTCTTGAAGAAATCCATTACGAACTGCGTATTTTTGGAATCAAGATTTCCTGTGGGTTCGTCGGCAAGTATGACATCAGGATCATTTATAAGAGCGCGCGCAATAGCCACTCTCTGCTGTTCGCCTCCTGAAAGCTCATTCGGTTTATGCTCAGTGCGCTCTTCAAGACCCAATTCTCCTAAAAGCTCCCTTGCGCTCTTTGCCGATTCCTTAAAACTTTTATTCATGAATAATGAAGGAAGCATAACATTCTCATAAGCGAGAAATTCATTGAGAAGATAATGAAATTGGAAAATAAATCCTATATTCTTATTTCTCCATTTTGCCTGCTTTTTATCATTCAGCGAGTGTATGTCCTCTCCTTTGTATAAAACTTTTCCGGATGTGGGGGAATCAAGAGTGCCTATTATATGAAGAAGAGTTGACTTCCCTGCACCTGAAGGCCCGAGTATGAGCGTAACTTTTCCCTCTTCTATCTCAAGATTAATATTGTTCAAAACTCTTATTGTCTTGTCAGTCACCTTAAAATCGCGGTTCAAATCAGAGACCGTGAATATGCTATTCATATCTTATCGCTTTCACCGCATCCATTGAAGCGGCTTTCATTGCAGGATAAAGTGTCGCCACAAAAGAGACAACCACTGTGAGCGCAAGAACAAAAATTACATCCCAGAACTGCACATCAACGGGAAGCTTGTCAAGGAGATAGACCTGACCGGGCAAGTCAATGAATTTATACTTTGAGAGCAGGAAACACGCTGTTAGGCCTGCCGCCAGACCTGTCACTGTGCCGATGAAATTTATTATGAAACCCTGATACAGATATATTTTCAGAATATCCCTCTGCGCAAGTCCCAATGTCTTTAAGACCCCGATTTCAGTGGTTCTCTCCATCACAATCATAATCAGAGTTGTTATAATATTGAATTCAGCGACAATCACTACAAGAAGGAGTATTAAAAACATTATTTTCTTTTCAAGCGCTAGAGCGGCAAATAGAGAGCCGTTAAGCTCAATCCAATTGTTTGTCCTAAACGGATATCCGAGTCTCTTCTCAATCTTCTGCGCCAATTCAGGAGCTTTGTATATATCCTTTATCATTAATTCCACTCCTGTGACTGACCCGCTTAACCCTAATATTTCAGATGCCTTTTCAATCGGTATGTATATCAGCTCAGCATTGTATTGATACATCCCAGCATCAAATATCCCAGCTATTGTGAATTGCGATACCTTTGGAATCAAAGAGCCCATTGTCTCTGTCGAACCGAACGGAGTAGCTACTGTAATAAGGTCTCCCGTGTGAGCTCTTATATCCTCTGCAAGGTCAATTCCGATATATACTTCATTTTGGTTTTTCGGCACTTCTCCGAATTTCAGATGCCTTCTTAAAACTTCAGCAGTTGACGAGTCGTTTAAGTCAAATCCCCTTATTATTACTCCGTCTGCGTAATTCTCAAATTGAACCAGACCTTTGGAATATATGAAAGGAGTCATTGAGACTATCTCTTTGAATGACCTAATTGAATCCATCACATCTTTATACTCTTTCATCGGCTCATTGAAATATTTTAAAACAACCACATGACTGTTTATATCAACTATCCTCTCCTTCACATCCTTCTGAAATCCGTTCATGACTGATAAGACGATTATCAGTGACGCCACTCCTATGAATATCCCGCCTATTGCTATTCCTGTGGTTATATACCCGAATATTGTCTTTCTCCTTCCGAACAAGTGCTTGATTGCTATAAACAGAATATGGTTCATTTCTCTTTTTTAAGCAGAGGGAATAAAACTACATCCCTTATTGAATGCTGGTTTGTGAGAAGCATCACTATCCTGTCAATGCCGAGACCCACTCCTCCTGTCGGAGGCATACCGTACATAAGCGACTCTATGAAGTCCTCATCCATCTGGAATGCTTCAGTGTCACCCTGTTTTCTCTCATCAACCTGTTTCATGAATCTCTCTCTCTGGTCAATGGGATCATTAAGCTCGGAGAATGAATTGCCCACCTCCATGCCTGCAATGATGGGTTCAAATCTCTCTACAACACCCTCTATTTCACGGTGCTTTCTTGCAAGAGGAGAAATTTCAAGAGGATGATTTACTACGAATGAAGGATTAACAAGATCCTTCTGCACCTTTTCAGAGAAAATCTCATCAAGAATCTTTCCGTAAGTCTTCTTTCCTTCAAGGTCAATATTTAACTTCTTTGCTATCTCTTTCAATTCTTCAGTGCTTTTCCCTCTCACATCGAAACCTGTCTTATCTTCAATTGATTTGAAGAAATCCACCCGTCTCCACGGTCTTGTAAAATCTATCTCCATCTCTCCGTATGTTATTTTCTTCTCAGGCACAAGAACTTCAAATATCTCTTCCACAAGATTCATCATGTCATTATAGTCCGCATACGCCTGATAAAATTCAACCTGAGTGAATTCAGGATTGTGAGTTCTGTCGATTCCCTCATTTCTGAAATCCTTTGCAAATTCAAAGACTCTGTTTATTCCGCCCACAATCAATCGTTTCAAATACAATTCATTCGCAATTCTCAAGAACAACTGCATGTCATGAGTATTGTGATGTGTTGTAAACGGCTGTGCGAATGCTCCTCCGTAAATCGGCTGTAATATAGGAGTCTCCACTTCCAAGAAATCCCTTTCCGACAAAAATTTTCTAATGCTGTTGATTATCTCTGACCTTCTTCTGAATACTATCTTCGACTCGTCATTCACTATAAGGTCAAGGTATCTCTTTCTGTATCTCATCTCAAGGTCTTTAAGTCCGTGGAATTTCTCCGGAAGGGGCTTTAATGCTTTTGAAAGTATATCAATGTCAGATGCCGCAAGAGTGAGTTCCCCTGTGTGTGTGAGAAAGACTTTTCCCTTTACTCCGACAATGTCGCCAATGTCAAAGAGTTTCGCCGCAAGGTATTTCTGCTCTCCCACAATGTCCTTCTTTATATATACCTGCACTTTTTCTATCTGGTCTTTCACATCTATGAACATCACTTTGCCGTGCTTTCTTTCGGATATCATTCTTCCGGCAATGGATATTTCAATATCCTTATCAACAAATTCGTCTTTCTTCTCAATAAGCTCCTTTATGGAGTGAGTTGCATTGAAATTGTATTTGTACGGCTCTATTCCCATCTCGCGGAGTTTTGCAAGATTCTCCATCATCTGTTTTTCAAGAACATTCAAATCCAAATTATTATTTTCCATCTGCTCCTCCTCTCTCTTTCGCTCTATGAATGAGAAATTCTTTTATGAATTGGTCAATGTTTCCGTCCATCACAGAATCCACATCGCTCGTTTCAAATCTTGTCCTTAAATCCTTCACCATCTTATACGGATACATCACATACGAACGTATCTGATTTCCGAATTCTATTGATGATTTTTTTTCAAGCTTCGAACTTAGCTTGTCATCTTCAATCTGTTTAAAATGCTCATACACTTTTGCCTTCAAAACTTTCATTGCATTTATCTTATTCTGCAACTGCGAACGCTCTGTCTGCGACTTTGCAAAGAGTCCTGTCGGAATATGCGTTATTCTTATTGCAGTTGAAACTTTATTTACATTCTGTCCGCCCGGCCCTCCGGCTCTGAATGCATCAACCCTCAGTTCGTTTTCATCAAGTTCAAAGTCGACATTCTCTTCAATGTCGGGAAGCACATATACTGCCGCAAATGAGGTGTGGCGCCTTCCGTTTGAATCAAACGGAGAGACTCTGACAAGGCGGTGAACTCCTATCTCCGCCTTCAAATATCCGTAGGCGTATTCGCCTTCAATATCAATCGACACTGATTTTATTCCTGCTATGTCAGCCGGTTCATTATCAATTATCGTATATTTGTAATTCATCTTTTGAAAATATTTCAAATACATTCTAAGAAGCATCTCCGCCCAGTCACAGCTCTCTGTTCCTCCCGACCCGGGATGAATCGTCATTATTGCGCTTGATGAATCAAGCTCGTCAGTAAACAAAAGCTCTGTCTGAAGCTTTCCGATATTGACTGACAATGATTCAATCATCTTATCAATCTCTGTCTGATTCGATTCGTCAGCAATCTCGACAAAGTCGCTTATTGAGCTGAAATCATCCTTTATGCTCTCAAAAAGCTGTATCCTGTCCTTTATAACCTTCAGTTTTTTATTGACTGCCTTTGCCTCTCTCTGATTTGACCAGAAATCAGGCTTTGACATTCTCTCCTCAAATGAAGCGACATCCGTCTTCCAAGCATCAAGGCGCACATGGGCGGTCAAATCGGCATAATCCTGCTTTAAAATGTCGAATTTTTCTTTTGTTTTTGTTTCTAACATAACTTATTATTATATATTGATTTACCATTATTGTCAAGAAATTAGTGAATTGTTCTTGTATTTTTCTTGCTCTTGGCGCCTTCCCTCCTCTGAACTCTCAACTATAAACTATTAACTCTTTGATTTTGTTTTGCCCACGGCGTCTTATTTCTCTCAACTATTAACTATAAACTATTAACCATTAACTGTATTTGTCTTGCCCACGAGCTTACCAGCTAACCAGCATACAAAGTCGCGTCATTC